>CAZGYJ010000029.1:0-1897 GCA_964530345.1 uncultured Methylomonas sp. | reverse complement strand
ACTGATAATGGGTTTTCATTAATTTCTACTGATGTATCGCCCTGATTTTTATTCAAGGCATTAACGATTTCGTCGGCATTTGCCGGTTTGGTCAGATAATGGGTTGCGCCTAATTTTATTGCTTCAACAGCAGTTGCAATACTGGCAAAACCAGTCAGTACAACAATTCGGGTATTATCATCCAGAGATATTAGTTTTTCTACCATTTCCAAACCAGATTCATAACCAATCCTGAGATCAATAATGGCATATTCAGGATCATATTGATCAGCCAATTGCGCCCCAGTCAAAACATCATGTGCAACAATGACTTCGTAATTTCGTTTCTCCAAAGCCGGTTTCAGGACCGAACAAAAAGTTTCATCATCATCAACTAACAGTAATCTGGGGTTTTCGATTATCTGCTGAACCATATATTTCCTCCTTTTCGATTAACGGTAGCGCAATTTCAAAGCAAGCGCCACCGGTATCCATGTTATAAACCTCAATTCTACCACCTAAGCGAGTAATGATGGTATAAGTCAAAAATAAACCGACTCCCATGCCGCGTTTGTTACTGGAAACCGGTTGTTTTCCTAATGAAGAAATTATTTCTCTGGGAATACCAGGTCCAAAATCACGTATCTTGATAAAAGCAAAATGCTCTTTTGCATTTAGATGAAGCTCAATGCCTTTTTCTTTTTGGGTAACTTGCGCTGCATTGTTCAGAATATTGATCAGCGAATGGGTCAATGTTTGTTCAGCCACTATTTGAGCTTGACTAGGCAGGTTCTGGCCAATATCAATGTTTAATTTAACGCCGGCTTGATGGGTCCGCCACTGATTCAGAATTTCATCCAGATATTCTGCAATTGGCATCAAAATACCTGATTCGGCTCGCATCTCTCCGGCAGATGCGGACATCAATGATAAGGCTTTTTTACAACGGTTAACCTGGTCTTCCAGAATATTTATTTTTTCATGAAGTTCTTGGAAACGGTGTTCAGGATAGTCATTCTTGATTTCATGAGCGACAATAGAAATTGTACCCAAGGGCGTACCCATATCATGAGCAGCGCTGGCTGCTAGCGTTCCAAGTGCAACAATGCGTTCATCACGCAAAGCACTTTCTCTGGCATCGGCGAGATGCCGTTCATTTACCCGGATAGTTTTAGCGAGCTCAACGGTAAAATAAGCAACCAGGCCGGCACTAAATACAAAACCAAACCACATACCAAAAATATGCAGGTTAAAAAAATGATCCTCAGATCGAAGATGTGCGGCGTGAGCCATTTGGTTAGGAACATAGCGAGGTGCAATTTCTGGTAATGGTGAATGGTAAGGAATTAAAATGGTATAAAGTGTAGTGGTTAGAATCACCATATACCAAGTGTAATCATGGGGAAGCATGATGGAGGTAAGAATCAATGGCAATAAAAATATCCAGATGATGGGATTTGTTGCGCCTCCTGTTAAATAAAGCAAAATAGCCAAACCGACAACATCAAGTGATAACTGCGCAAAAATTTCAACTTCCGAGACTGGAGTTTCAGTTTGTAATCGTAACCAGGTAAAAACATTTAAAGCGGTAATAGCAGCAATGATCGGCCATAGATTTTCTTGCTTAAGGGGAATATGAAGACCATAAACCGAAATAATAATGATTAATGATTCTCCGCCAATCATTAAGTTTCTTAAGATAAATAACCATTGCAGATTTTCTTTGGTGGGAAGGGCTGTTTTTTTTTGCCTGTTATTAATCATAATACGTATTGCTAATGTGGTACTGGAAAAATTGACTAAATGCCAATTTCAATAATACTTGCATTCTAAAGATTTAAGTATAAAAGTTATATGGAAAGAATATTTAATTTCCTTCCAAAAATACTTTCTCCACAACTTGATTATTTGGCAATCC
>CAZGYJ010000028.1:0-24380 GCA_964530345.1 uncultured Methylomonas sp. | reverse complement strand
AGTGGTTCAAGTTGGGATTTCTTGAGCTGGCGAAGATCGGCTGGGGTGTCGATTTGGTTTAACAAGGTCAGGGTGGGTGGGATATTCATATTAATAGAGAGGTTCCTGATAGAACATGAGAATCAAACCTATTTGGAATAAGGCAAATACAGAAATAAAACCGGAAATTTGTTTTGCTTTTCCATCAAGAGTCAATTCCAGCCAACGTCCAATGGCTAAAATTAACGCAAAAATACCCATCAAGGTATGACCAACCTGGATTAAAAAAGCTGTTTTTGCTTGAAAGCCGACATGAGAATGTGTCAGTAACATCAAGCCGCCAAATGCGGCAAGAATGGGGAAAAAATAGGGAAGTTTGCTATCTGGATCTTTGGTTAGTCGGGCTTTTAATTCATAATAACCTAATACTAGAACCAAAGTCGTCGCAATTCGATGTTGTAAAACTTCACCATTGTTAAATGTACTTTCCCAAAAGCCGATTGGACCTAATGGCCAAGTTTCCGCATCACTGCGAAAGAACAGGAAAATGCCCAGACCGATAAATCCAACCGGCCAATAACGTGCCCATTCAAATCCTTTTCTATAAGACAGCATGGCAAACAGGCTCATGATGGTTAGAAAAATTCCGGCAATATTGTGATTATAATCTGACCACGCAGTTGCAGCTTCGGAAGGTACTTGGCCGACAATGGCAACTCGCCCGGCTTCACCTGCAATAAGAGCTTCGAGTGTTGGTGAGGTAGTTCGAGGGATTCTGGGGGTAAAGGTATTTAAGACTTCCTGCCAGCTTGCTGTTAAATTGGGGATGTCAATAGCGGGGGGTTGAGATGCCAAACTTGCTGCGGTAAATAGCAAGGTAATCAGAACAAAGGTTTCTGCTTCAACATAATAGGGGGCTCTGTTGTTAATATGGAATGAATTGCCATTCTGAAAATATTCTATTGTTGCCTTTCGGTTTAACCAGGCAAAACTGAGAGCTATGGCCAACAAGATGATTTTGACCATTAGCAAATTACCGTAGCCGGTGCCAATAAAGCCATTCCAGGTATCAATATAATTAAAACCAAGAATAACACCTGTCAAGATAATAACACCGACAGAGTAAATGCCGTATGGTGAAAATTGTTTGAGTAAATCAGGCCATAAGGTTTCTTCGATCTTATTTTGTTTTCGAAGTCGCCATAGATTAACCAGTTGAAATACACTGCCTATCCAGGCTGCAGCAGCAACCTGGTGTAAAACAGTTAACGCCATTAACAAAGCTGTGTTTTCGAAACGGCTGGCGCCATGTACTAGCCAGGCGCCTGAAATAACCAATGGCACTGCCCAAAATACAACAGTTTCCCAATGATATTTTGAATAGGCGGCAGTTCTCAGATATCTGTAGCAATATAATGCCAGAAACAAGGCTAAAACTGACCGGATTATCCCGGCAATAAATTGGTTGGTATCGGCAAACTCCGGGAATGGCCATTTGTCGAGAATGACGGCCATTAGCCAGATTTTCAGTATGATTTTAAACAACTGAATAGCGGCGAGTGAAAAGCCTCCAATGTATATTATTCTAATTGTTGATTGAATTAAGGGTTCGTTAATGCGCTGATGGTCGGCATTCCAAGGTCTTACAATAACCATCACCCAAAATAGACCACCAATAGCCATAGCGTAGCACACCAGATCAACACCACCGACCAAGGAGTCAAGAAAATCAGCTATTCCTTCCATTTGCTTTACCTAGGGTTTAACAATAAAACGGATTATATCTTCAGTTAAGTGGCCATCAGCAGCAAAAATTTTAAATCGCAAGGCATATTCGCCTGGGTCAAGAGCCGGAAGTTCGACCACGACTTGACCGGGTTTTCTGCCGTTAGAAAATCTAACGGATTCATGAATATCCCCAGTTTTGACCAGAAAAATCTTGGATAAACCAACTTCAATTTTGGAGTTAAAATCAAGTGTTACCGATGTCGGTTTTCCTGAGCGAACCGGGGCAATTTCCAGTGAATGTTTGGTTACTACTGCATGAGCAGATGATTGTTCAATATGACTAAGTGCAATAACACAAATAAAAATCAACGACAGTAAATTTGTTTTGTACATGAAAATGCCTTGTTAGTTACGTTTTTTTGATTTTAGAGCATGGCTGGCCAGATTTTTTCCCAAATCCCAGATGGAACCGGGAACTTGATGGCAGTCTGCAATCGTTTTGTCAAAAGCTGAAATGATCCAATCCTGGTCTTTTTGGCCTAAATTTAAAGGCGGTAACAGCTTGACAACATTCATGCCGTGACCTGCAACCTGACTCAAAATACGGTGTTCTTTAAATAGTGGAATAGTTACCATTTGACAGAACAAACCCTTATTGGCTGCTTCCAACATGCTCCAAGCCGCTTTTAGGGAAAGACTTTTAGGTGGGCCAAATTCAATCGCTATCATCAAGCCTTTGCCGCGAACTTCTTTAAGAAATTCGTAACGATCAATCATGGCGGTTAGATTATCGATAATGTCATATCCAACATTAGCGCTATTTTCTACCAGTTGTTCGTTTTCAATGACTTGCAACGTGGCAAGTCCTGCCGCCATCGCCATATTGTTTTTTGAAAATGTCGAGCCATGAACAACAGCTCTGTCCATACGGTTAAATACGGTATCCATAATTTTATGGGTCATGGCAACAGCGCCAACGGGAATAAAACCACCTGAAAGCGCTTTGGCCATTAAAATCATATCCGGATTCACTTGCCAATGGTCGATTGCCCAGAATTTTCCGGTTCGACCAATTCCGGTTTGTATTTCATCAGCAACAAATAATGTGCCGTATTTTTTGCACAGCCGTTCTACCTCGGGCAGATATTCATCGTCGGGAAGATTTACTCCTTTGCCTTGAATTGGTTCAACAATAAAGGCGGCGACATCGTTACTGGACAAGGCTTTTTCCAGTGCGTCCAAGTCATTAAACGGGATTGCCTGGCATTGTGGCAGTAGTGGCCCAAAGCCTTCACGGAATATTTCTTCACCATTTAATGATAATGCGCCTAGTGTCAAGCCGTGGAAGCTGTGTTCGCAGTGAACAATTTTTTGCCGTTTTGTTGTATAGCGGGCAAATTTGATTGCGGCTTCAACAGCTTCAGCACCAGAATTTGCAAAAAAGATTTTATCCAGATTGTCGGGTGTGGTTTGCAGGATTTTTTCGGCCAGTAATCCACTCAAGAGGGAGACATCCATCTGTACCAAGTTAGGAAGCTCCAAAGTTAGAGTTTCTTTGAGTGCATTAACAACCGTTGGGTGATTTCGACCAATCGCAAAAACGCCAAACCCACTCAATAAATCCAGATATTCATTACCTTCTTGGTCATAAAGATATTGTCCCTTGGCCTTTTGGTAATTGCGATCATATCCAATGGTTTTTAAAACCCTGACCATCTGGTTGTTAAGGTATTTTTCGTGTAATTCAAATTTGTCGTTACTGCGATTGGCAAGCAGATCAGCAATACTGAAAGACATTCTCAGGCTCTCCTTGAAGTAAAAGCGGGTAGTACGATTAATGTGCAAATTAGGGTGAATATTATACCTATAGACAGCAACAAGCCCATGCTTGATATGCCTCTGTGAGTTGTGAAGGCGAGACTGGTAAAGCTGACTAATGTGGTCAGGGAACTGAAAAATACGCCTTTAGCTGTGCTGGTTTGCAGCAAGAGATGATGATCTTTTTTGCTGGTGTGTAACCGGTGCATGATATGAATTCCACTGTCAACGCCCATGCCCATTAACAAAGGCAAAGCGATGATGTTGGCAAAATTGAAAGGATTGTTAAGCAAGACATTAGCTGCAGCAGTCAATAATCCGGCAAGCAGTAATGGCCAGATGACGAGTAAAGTATTTTTGAAACTACGCATAACAATTAACAGAATCAGTGTAATTACAATCAGGGCGCCGGAAAAAGCCTGAATGAAGGCTTTAACAACTGCTTTGCCCGATTCCAGGTCGCCAATCGGAAGGCCAGTGACGCTGTCATCAATATTTTGTACTGCTTTTGCAAATGCCTTTAAATTTTCCGGGATGGTTAAATCCAGTTCGGGTTCGATAACAACTTTATAAATACCTGATTCACTAACCCAATTTCGTTTAATGTACTTAGGAATATCATCCAGACCAAAAGGGTAGGCTTTCAAGCTGGAATTCAGGCGCTGCATCGTGTGAGGCAATAGCCCAAGAATACTTTCGCTGAGTTGTTGGTAACGAGCTTCTGGTTTATCTAGCATATCTGCCGATTCGATAAACATTTGAATGTTAGTCTGCAACTGTTGCAGTAATTGGGTCGATGCAACTTTAGTGTTGGCATTTAATGCAACAGAGATTTTTTTGTCCAAATCAATCAGTGCTTGACGATTTTTAACGTGCTCAATGGGGCGATTAAACTGGCCTAGTTGTGTACCTAAAACCATATCCAGATCTTCAATTATTTCTAGTTTTTCTTCCTGATTTTTAGCAACAAAACTGGTTATCAGGATCGTGTTATCAACTTCTGGCAGTTTTTCGATCTGCTGGGCTAGTTGTTCAGCGCTTTTAAGGTCATTTCTGAGTGCAATTAAAGCGAAAGGTGAGTCGGTTTTTGATTTTAACAAGGTGTTAAAAGTTGAAACTGATTCGCTATTGGGGTCTCTAAGGTTGACCGGGTTGGAGTCAAATTGTATTTTTGTCAATAAAAAGCAGGCGCCAATAGCAAGCAGGAATGAAATGATGCGGATTTTAATTGGGTGTTTAAATGGAAAAAGATGGATAAACTCAGGAACTTTCATTCTTTTTCCCGAATTTGATATTTTGCTTGGGCAGATTCTCAGCAGTGCTGGCAAAACCGTTATGGACACCAAAAAGCCAATGAACATTCCGCCGCCCGAAATGAACCCTAGTTCAGAGACGCCAGCATAGTCAGTTGGAACAAATGCGAGAAAGCCAATCGAGGTTGTCAATGCGCAAAGAAATAGAGAAAACCCGATGTTTTTGACACTGGCTTTAATGGCTTCGATATTATTATGTCCGAGTTTTTTGCATTCTTGGTAATGAAGGCAGATATGGATGGCAAAATCAACTGCAAGGCCAATGAAAATGACAGCAAAAGCGACGGAAAGAACATTCAAATGACCAACGGTATAAGCGGCAAAACCCGCGGTTAAAATCAGGCCGGTTATCAGGGTGATGAAAGTATCAATCATTAATTTGAGTGATCCCAAGCCGATGTACAGGGTGATGCAAACCAAAAGCAGGGAAATCAGACCTGCAACCGTTGTGTCTTCAGTCAGGCTTTTCATCTCTTCCTGCTCAAGGACTTTTTCGCCGGTGAGTCGTATTCTTACTCCAGGATTTTGGGTTTGAATTTTTTGAGCGATTTCTCTAGCAATATTAATAGCCTGCTCCGCTGGAAGTAGTTGGCTAAAATCAAGTTTGGGTTTGGCGCTGACCAGCATGTGCCGCATATCACGGTCGCCAGGAGCTTTAATGGATAGCAGATTTTGCCATGACAGATAATGGTTTTGCTGGTTGTTGATTTTGACTAATGCAGTGTTAATTTCTGTCAATAGTGGCTCCAGATCAATTGGAAGTTTGTCTCCTTTTTTATTTTCGAGTGGATAACCAATGATCTCAAACAGGCCGTTGATGCTGAAGTCTTCAGCAAGATGACCTATAAACGGTTGCGCTTCGCTCAATCGGTATGACAGGTCTTCAAGCTCCCCAATTTCGAGGTAGAGTAGACCTTGTTGTCGAAAAAAAGGGTTTTCTCCTGGGATATAAACGAAGTTAAATAATTGTTGTTGTAATTTTAATTGTTGTGCAAGTTGGTTGGCTGCTATTGTTGTTTGTTCCGGGGTTTCCGATTCAACAAGAAAAAGAATGGCGGAGGCATCTTGTGGGAAAGCTTTTTCCCATTTATACCTGTTTTGCTGAAAAGGTAAATTAGGCGACAGTAATTCTGAAGTGTCAGTATTAATCCCAAGATGGTTGCTGGTGTAATATAAGCTTATTGCGGATAGAGCTATAAAAAAAATGAGTACCAGCCAGGCGAAACGAACTGTCCAACTGCTCCACCAGCAAAAAAATGAATCAGCTAGTGATGAATGTTTTTTTTTCATGGGTTAAGCGGTATGGGTTATAGGGAAATCAGCAATTTCCCATATTTTCTTTGCAACGGAATTAAGTTTTTTTTGGGCGTTTTGAAAATGCAATCCTAATTTAATCAGGTCCGGGATTTGAAGTGGATTAGTGATGATATTCAGAGCTAGCTTATTATTGTTAATCTCTCCTTTTCCATCCATACTTTTAGTTATCGCAGTTGGTAAATTCATGTCAACTGTATCAGCAATGACCCGAATAACCAGACAGGGAATCTGTTCTTGTTCAGCTATTCTCGCAATAGCAGTACTTTCCATATCCAAAGCAATTGCTCCAGTAGATTGGTGGATCACTTTTTTTTTTCTAGATGATGAAATTATAGAGCTGCTTGTTGAAAGCGGGCCAGAATGTATTGGTTGCAAACCATCAAGGAGGCAAACCGTTTGTTGTCGCCACTCGGTGTGAACTGAAATATGTTGTTGGTTTTCAGTAATCAGTTGTTTAGGTAAACACAAATCTCCGGCTGATAGACCTTCCGCTAGCCCGGCAGCACAGCCCCAGCTGATTAATTTGCTGCAACCTTTTTCCAGAAGCCTAAGTGCAGCGTTTAAGGCATTATCAGGCCCCGTGCCAGAATGGGTAACGAGTATATTTTCAGCAAGGAATTCACATTTTCCGTATGGAATTTTTTTTTTGGTCAGGGTGCTGAGTTCTTCTGGCAATGCAACGATTATTCCGGTGATCACGTGTTGTTTAACTCATTTCGGTATCGAGCCAATGCCCATAATGGAAAGAACAGATTATAGCCGTGATAAATCAAATAGAAAACCTTGGGGAAACCTGGCGCTGTAAACCAATCATCTTTCCATGAACCATCCTGTTGTTGATGACGTAACAGATATCGAATCCCGGCTTTTACTTCAGCACTGTCTTTTTCGCCAGCAGCCATTAACGCAAGAATAGCCCAGGCAGTTTGGAAAGCGGTGCTAGTATGAAACTGGCCGCGGGTTTTTGGATCATGATAGCTTTCATTGCCTTCGCCCCATCCGCCATCTTCATGTTGAACGCTTTTTAACCATCGAACAGCTTTTCTGTACATGGGGTCATTTTTCGGTAAATCAGTTTGTTCGAGCCCCAATAATACTGACCAAGTGCCATAGACATAGTTGGTTCCCCAGCGACCAAACCAGGAGCCGTCATTTTCCTGTTCGCTGCGTAGAAACGCAATTGAGCGCTCAATTGCAGTACGGTTGGCCGGTAGAATGTCCAGCGTTCTGGACATCAGCATGAGGCAGCGAGCAGAAACATCGGCTGTAGGAGGATCCAGAAGTGCGCCATGATCGGCAAAAGGAATTTCATTCAGGTAATAACAGGTATTGTCAGCATCAAAAGCACCATGTCCGCCATTTTCAGATTGCATACCGACTACCCAGTTAGTCGCTCTTTGGATGGATTCCTCAAGATTGGGGTAATCAGAGTCAGCCATCGCAAAAGCAACAACGGCAGTATCGTCAACATCAGGATAGTGTGGGTTTTCAAATTCAAATGCCCAGCCACCGCCAGCTAGATCAGGTTTTTTAATGCGCCAATCACCAGGTTCGTCAGCCAATTGTTTGCTTTTAAACCAGTCATAGGCGCGCATTAATGCCTGTTTGTTTTTGTTTTTATCGGCTTCCTGCAAGGCGAGCGCTGCTAGAGAAGTATCCCAAATAGGAGATAGGCAAGGTTGGCAATAAGCGTCTTGATTGCGGATAACCAGCATCTTATCAATTGCTTTTCTCGCGGTTTCTACCTTGGGGTCATCTTTTGAATAGCCAAGTAACAGTAGGGCCTCGTAAGCATTGACCATGGCCGGGAAAATAGCTCCTAAACCGTCTTCACCATTTAAACGTTCAATAAACCAGTCTTCTGCCAGTTTTATGGCTTTGTTTCTGGTCTTTTGAGAAATAAGTGGTTCCGTTATGCGCCCAAGTTTATCAAGCCCCAAAAATAGTTTGTTAAGCCAGCCTCTTTTTGGAAAATAATGTTTTTCCTTGTCTGGATGGGTAACGAATAGTTCCAAAATATCTATGTTTTGAGGGTTACAAGCTTTGGCTTTTAAGGTGCAAAGGATAAACAAGGGAACCATGACCACTCTGGACCAATAAGAAACTTTATCGAGATGAAATGGAAACCATTTGGGCAGTAACATGATTTCAACTGGAATATATGGTACTGCGCGCCAGGGGATCTGTTCAAATGTAGCTAAGGCGATCCGGGTGAAAACATTTGCTTTTGCGGCACCACCCTGATTTAAAATATAATTCCTTAATTTAGCCATATGTGGCTGATTTGGGGTATCGCCAGCCAACTTTAATGCATAATAAACTTTTACACTGCAACTGATATCGCCAGATCCGCCTGTAAAGAGAGGGTAGCTGCCGTCTTCGGTTTGGCGAGCTCTAAGATAAACGGCCATTTTATCTTGCAGGTTTTCGTCAATTTCGCCGATGTAATGCATCATCATTATATATTCGGCGGTAATCGTGCAGTCTGCTTCCAGTTCAAACCACCAGTATCCTTCATCATGTTGCAGATCCAGAAGTTTTTTCTGGCTGCTGTTGATCGCGTTCTCCAGGTTTGAAGGTGTAATCGTTGTTGGCGACTCCTGAATGTCGCCATAATTCATTTCATTAAAAGATTCTTTGAACATAAAATGCTTCCTTAATGGCTACAGTTTGCTTGGTTGAGGAGTAAATTGCCAGCCAGGTGTAACAACGCCACGGCTCATGATGTTAAAAAGCATGGTTAGCAAAGTATTATTTTTAACGCAAATTCGAGTGGCTAGAATTGTTGCCTTGACATTGTTACGTGATATTTTGACTTGTTGCGAGTCTGTAAAGCCAAGGTTATTTTTTATTTTCTTTAAGGTCAAAACAGCCATGCCTAGCGCCCAAAAGCAAAAATTTCTGATTCCGGTTTCGTGACTAGGAATTAATAATGTATATGCCAGCGCATCCTTCAGGTGGTTATGCGCAATATTGATTAGGTGTTCCAAGCCTTGTTGAAATTCCGGAGTAGTTTTTTTATATTGAATCTTGGAAAGATCAAAACCTGTTTCATTAAAAATTTCCTGGGGTAACCAGCAAACTCCTCTTTGAGCATCGTCCCAAATGTCTTTCAGGATGTTGGTCATTTGCAGACCTTGGCCAAATGAAACTGATAGTTCCAGCAATTGTTTCCGGTGTTGGGAAATTTCCGGAGAGTAATGACAAAATAATTTTGCTAACATTTCACCAACGCAGCCGGCAACATAGTAACAATAGTCATTCATTTCAGACATTGTCGCCAGTCCAGCGTGCAAATCATGGGCCTGATAAATTGGCATGCCTTTGGCCATGGTTTCCACGCAGCTAGCCAGAGCCTCAATTTGTGGGGTTGCAAAAGTGTGTGTTATCGCAATAACACGAGGAATCAGGTGTATCAGGCTGTGTTCAGCCGGGATAGTTTGCTCTGATAAAAGCGGAGCTAGTCGTTCAGCGAAATGGTCCGCATTGCTGCCAGTTTTTACGACGTCAATAAATTCTAAGCAATAGGTCTTTTTTTGTTCAGGCGTTAACGACACCTCATCTTCAATGGTATCAACGATGCGGCACAGCAAATAGGCGTTGGCGACAGGCGCATATAAACCTTCTGGCAGTTGTGGAATGGTTAATGCAAAGGTTCTGGAAACTCCCTCAAGCAGTATGTCTTGCAACTCATTGTCTGGCAGTGCAAGTAGTCGATTTGGGTTAAATTTGGAATCTGGAGTTCCGTTCATATTGGTTTGCTGGTGGCTAATAATAGTTCACTTTAAAGGGATAATTATAAACAGTTTGTTGGCTGTTTTCAAAAAATGTTGTTTTTATGCAAAGCTATAAATACATTTTTTGGTAATGTTTTGTGGGAAATTAATATCCAATAAAAACTTAATATTAGGATAAGAATATAGAATATAACTTAATCTTCAGATAAATATTTAAGCTACGCTTTTCTAATGTTGTTGTTTATTGGCAATTCTTGATGAAATCTTTGGGAAAATGCCACAAAATAACTGCCTCAGTGTTATGTTGCTAGTTAGTAAAACTAGCTTTTTAGCCCGAAAAATAGTATTATTTAATAATAACTACCTGTATTTTATACGATGCGTGTTTAAACGGGTTATAAAAATATTGTTAGGATTAAAGATTCTTGAGAATCTTTTTTGTTGTAAAACAGCAACGAACCTGGTCTTGAATTCCTGATAAAGAACCTTATTGGTAATAATTTTGGGGTTAGAAGTTGACTGTTTTTAGCTGCAAAGCCTACGTTTTAGTTTTTCATTGGTTTTTATTCGCTTCCGGCAGTTGGGCAGTGTAGGAGCCAACTCATAAAATTAAGTTTTGGAGAGTATATTCATGAGTGTACCTTTACGTCAGCAAATAGCAGTCGGTCGTTATTTGATTAAGCAAAAGTTGAAAGGCGTTAAACGATATCCATTAGTATTAATGTTGGAACCATTGTTTCGTTGTAATTTAGCTTGCGCCGGGTGCGGGAAAATTGATTATCCTGATGAAATTCTTAACAAGCGATTGTCTGTTGAAGAGTGTTTACAGGCTGTAGATGAATGCGATGCGCCTATGGTTTCAATTCCGGGTGGTGAGCCTTTGATTCATAAGGAAATGCCGGAAATTGTTGCAGGCATTATCGCTCGGAAAAAGTTTGTTTACCTTTGTACTAATGCCTTGTTATTGAAGAAACGGATTGATGATTATCAACCGTCTCCTTATTTGAACTTCTCTATTCATCTTGATGGCAATCAAGAACGGCATGATGCTTCAGTTTGCCAGGAAGGTGTTTTTGACAGAGCGGTCGAAGCAATAAAACTGGCTCTTTCCAAAGGTTTTAGAGTAACTGTGAATTGCACTTTATTTCAGGGCGAAAAGCCTCAGGAAGTTGCAGATTTCCTTGATTATGCTATGGAGCTGGGTGTGGAGGGGGTGACCATTGCGCCTGGTTTTAGCTATGAACATGCGCCACAGCAAGATGTGTTTATCCAAAGTAGGGATGTTAAGGAGCTTTTTCGTGGTATTTTCAGTATCGGTAAAAAACGTAAGTGGAAATTGAATCATTCCAGCTTGTATCTAGACTTTTTGGCCGGAAATCAAAGTTATAATTGTACTCCTTGGGGAAATCCAACTCGTAATATTTTCGGTTGGCAAAAACCTTGTTATTTGCTTTCTGATGAAGGTTATGTCAATAGTTTTAAGGAATTGCTGGATGAAACGCCCTGGCATAAATATGGTAATTCGGAAAATCCAAAATGTGCCAACTGTATGGCCCATTGCGGCTATGAAGCTACTGCTGTTGAAGATATGCTGGCGCATCCTTTGAAGGCATTGACCGTATCTTTACGCGGACCAAAAACATCAGGCGATATGGTGCCTGATCCGGTTCTACAATATGCCAAAGAAGCACAAAAGCCAGTATCAATTTCATCTATTCCCGTTCGATCAGAGTCTTGATGACGAATGTTGAAACAAATTTAAGTTTTTTTTCTGCGTTGCTATGGTTAATTACTTTGCTGTTGCCATGGCAGCCATGGAGGATAAGAGAGGTTTTAGAGCACAATACTGTTGATGTCTTACCCGATTTGAGTCGTATAACGGTAGTTATTCCCGCCCGGAATGAGGCTGATGTAATTGCAACTACTTTAGTTGCTTTGGCAAAACAAGGTAATGGCCTGAAAATTATTGTTGTCGATGATAATTCTGAAGATGCAACGAGCGAAGTTGTAAAGCAGACCGAAATTAACAATCTTGAACTCATTCATGCTGCGCCCTTACCTCCAGATTGGACTGGCAAATTATGGGCGCAGGAACAAGGCTTAAATAAGGTTGATACGCCTTATGTACTGCTTTTGGATGCGGATATTGAATTAGCTCCAGGACTTATTCAATCAGCTTTTAACAAATTATTGCAGGAAGATTTGCAAATGGTTTCGTTAATGGCAAAACTACAATTTTTGACGAAATGGGAAAAGCTGCTCATGCCGGCTTTTATTTATTTTTTTAAAATGATTTATCCCTTTCATTTATCCAATCAACAAGGAAGTCGTGTGGCTGCTGCAGCTGGTGGATTTATCCTTGTGCAGACCGAAGTTTTAAAAAAAATTGGTGGCATGGCTGTAATCCGGGATGCCCTTATTGACGATTGCAGTTTAGCAAAACAAATTAAATTAGCTGGATACAGAACCTGGACAGGATTGACTCATGCTGTTGTCAGTCAAAGGGCATATCTGAATTTGAAAGATATTTGGGAGATGGTCGCCCGAACGGCTTTTACCCAATTGAACTATTCACTGGTACTGTTAATCGTATGTACGTTTGCTTTGATTTTAGTGTATTGGGTACCAGTTGCTGGAGTGGTTTTTTTTCAAGGAATGGCTTTTTGGCTAAGCTGGTTTTCTTTGATTATTATGGCTACGACATTTTTACCGACATTGAGATATTATCATTTATATTCTGGGTGGGTATTGTTAATGCCGTTGACAGCTGCCTTGTATTTGTTGATGACCTGGAGTTCAGCTATTCGATATTGGGCAGGTGAACGTTCGCGCTGGAAAGGGCGGGTTTATCAGAATCCTAATGATTTAATTTGACTATATTTTAAACGAACAAACCAGTAGACAATATTATGTTTATAAAATATAAATATTTTTTTATATCAGCTTTTTTGTTACTAGGCTCTTTTGTTACCCAGGCAGAGGATCTTGAACAAGAATTGTCTGCGCGTGAGGTGGTGGCGAATTTTCAGGCACAATTACTGGATACCATGAAAAATGGAAAAAAATTGGGCTTTGATGGTCGTTATAAGGAGCTAACTGAACCAGTCGTTAAAAGCCATGATCTGACTAAAATTGCCCGGATTGTTGTTGGTCGGGAATGGAAAAAATTGACTGATGAGCAAAAACAACAGCTGGTGGATGTTTTTTCCCGCTTGAGTATTGCCTCTTATGCCCATAACTTTAAGGACTTTTCTGGAGAGCAATTTGAGGTTGTTTCGGAAGAACAAACGCCACGAGGAGGAGTGATTGTTCACACCTTATTGAAAATTCCAGGCGAAAAGGATGTAAAACTTGATTACCAAATGAAAAAGAAAGGCAATGAATGGCGAATCATTAATATCATTGCCAATGGTGTGAGTGATTTGGCGTTAAAACGATCTGAATATACCAGTATTTTGAAAAGAGAAGGTTTTGACGCGCTTTTAGAAAAAATTTCCGGTAAAATTAAACAATATTCTACTAAATAAAGAATAATTCTGGTTTTTATGGCGAGCAAATTTTTAAGACATTTGAATTTTTCTATCATATTCAAATTTTTTTTAATTACCCTGATATTTCAATTGGTTGGCTGTGCTACAACTTCAGTTGACGGACAGAGTGACTTGGAGGGGCAGGAAGTCAGTGCGACCGATCCGTATGAAGGCTTTAATCGCACTATGTTCAAATTTAATGATGGCCTTGATTCGTATCTTTTTGAGCCTATTGTCGATGGCTACAAATGGATTACCCCGGATATTTTGGAAACAGGGGTATCGAATGTTTTTACAAACATGAGAGGCATAAGCGTTGTAATTAATGACTTATTGCAGGGGAAGCTCAAGCAAGGAGCTCAGGATACTGGCAGATTTCTAATAAATTCAACTGTTGGAATTGGTGGGGTTTTCGATGTTGCAACACATGCTGGGTTAGAGCAAAATGATGAAGATTTTGCCCAGACACTGGCTGTTTGGGGTGTGCCACGAGGTCCATATTTAGTGCTGCCTGTTCTGGGACCGGCTACTTTTAGAGGAATCCCTGGAGCAGTGGTTGATTCAGCAGCTAATCCGGTATCTTATTTGGGATGGCCTGTTGCTGCTATGGCAGCGCTTGAAAGAAGGGCTAGCGAAGATGGCTCGCTACAATTTATTGATGAAGCCGCTGTTGATCCTTATGTTTTTACCCGGGAAGCGTATATTCAACATCGTGAATACTTAGCTGCAGATGGAGAGCTTGAATATAACAGTGATGATTTGCTGGCTGATCTTGATGATCCAGAGGAAGATATTGATTTACTTTCAGATGCAGGGGCCTTGGAAATTCAAAATGATACGTTAAATAGAGATCAGCAGGTAGAGACCGAGTCAGCAGTTAAAACCGTGAATAACCAGACACAACCAGGAGAAGAGCAAGATGATAAGGATAATAAAACTTCAGATGATGTAAAGCAGGAACAGTCACCGGAATTTGAAAAAGCCATGCGCTCCTTTAAGAAAGCCACTAAAACCTATCATCGGGCAGATAAAGAATTAGAATTAATAAAAAAAGGCGTTTCCCAATCCCGATAGTTTTAATCGGATATATACCGTTCACATTAATTCAAGAATGCGTCATTAGAGTACGCCTTTTTGTGAATGATGTAACTGTAAATCCTTTTAATAACTGCTTTCCTTGACAAAAACTGACGCACTCAAATCGAGGCATTCTCAAACTCGAAAGGTATCATTGTTACGGTCGTTTGATCTGGAAACTGCGGTTATTATATTCCAGTATCAGACTTTCTTTTTTTATTGTCTTAATTTTCACCCCAGTTTCAGTTTCCTCATCGGCTCGATATTTTTTCATATCAATAATCACAAAGCGATTTTCTGGTTCTTCGGCATAGACAAATACATTGACATTGAGATTGGGTACGCGGCGCCTGAATTCTGGAGGCATTTCTTTTAAAAATGGAATTGTTTCAGCTTTTTTTATTGGCTGAGGCCGATTTTTTGGTTTACTTTCAGTTTTCTGGGCAGTTTGTTTTACGGCTGTGAATTTCACCAGTTTTTTTGTTTGCTTTTTGATGGGTGCGGCCAAAGCTTCATTTTTTTTGTTTGATGAAGTTAGCACTGGTTTTTTTGCGATGCTTTGTTGCTCTAACATATCTGAAATAGACACCTGTTGACTGGGTTCCACAGAAGTTAGGTTCATTGCAGGCGGCGGACTTTCTTTTTTGATGGCGCCAGTTTTGTTTGGTTTTAACTTTTTTATTACGGTAGATGGATGTTGAGCAATAATTTTTGGAGGTTCTACATCAACGGTTTGTGGTTCGATTTCTGAAATAGTATTTGTGGATGTTTGAGTGTTAAAAAAAACAAAATAGATTAAAACCAGAATATTGATGCAGATAAGTGTAATAATCAACAACACTATCTTGGTGTTTTGTGGTGGTATTTCTTGAGAATCGGGCGTTTGCAGTTTTGCTGATTGTTCTTTAGCCTTTCTTTCGTTTTCAGATTTTCGTAGCGCATCCAGGATATATGACATGATTATTATCTTAGTCGAGGGAAATTATCTTTGGAGATAGCATTTTGTAAATGAATAACCGTTAATGGACCAACCAGTCCATCTTGGGTGATTTTTTGTTGATATTGAAACTGTTTGACCCGTTTTTCAAGCTCCATATCGTAAAAATCCGGTTGCATGGCTTTCTTTTTTTCACCTTGTATCTTATCAAGCTGTTGCCTCAACCATAAGATATTTTCAGATTTTTGGCCGGGGGCCAATGTCCAAAAATCGGCGACAGGTGGTTTCCAAAGCACAAGATAGTAACCATTCCAATACTTCAAAACATCTGTGATTGGGAAAATATACTCTTGATCCGAACGGAAAATAGCTTTATTTTTTGTGACGCCAACCAACAGGGCAAATCGCTTTTGATTGTTTTCCAGTTCAAACTCCATTATTACTTGACGGCCCAGATTGCTTAGTTGTTGCCAATCTGATTTCCCTGGTAGACAGCGTAAACCTGATTTTTGTACAAAAAGGCACTCGGCTGAGAAATTCTCTGGTGTTTCAATATCCCATTGGTGTAAGGCGTTGGCCAATGCATTTTCCATGGATAACGAATATGTGCTGACAAAATCAGTAAAACTTAGGCGCTTTTTGGGAGTTGGTACATTTGCTGTAGATTGTTTGGGTTTTGGGAATGAGGCTGCTTTTGTTGTCGGAATTTTAGTCTTCGCTTTTACTTCATTGGATGAGTGAACGGGTTTTTGTTTTTCTACTGCGACATTGCTAGAGACTATATGATCTTTAACACCAGAATCCAGCTTTTTTACAGGGAAACCAAGCGAGAAATAGACAACAATTAGGCATAATAATAAAATTAGGCCGGTACTATAAATGACAGGGATTAAATAAGGTTTTTTGGGTGGTTCAGGTAGAACCTCTTTGGCTGCTTTTTTGATAATGGAATTGTTAACGGATAAGCTTCCTGTTCCATAGGCTCCTAAAAGTGAGCGGTCACAGAGCAAGTTTATTAATCGTGGAACGCCATGAGTTAATTTATAAATTTGTTTAATTGTCGAGGCTTTGAATATGCCTTGAAAACCACCACTGACTTTCATGCGGTGTTCTATATAAGCCTTCGTTTCTTTAAATGACAAAGGTTTTAAATGATAGCGAGCCGTAATTCTTTGGTTGAGCTGACGAAGATGTTTGTCGTGGAGCAGTTGTTTTAACTCAGGTTGGCCAATTAAGATTATCTGCAATAATTTTGACGTCGAAGTTTCTAGATTGGTTAGTAAACGAATTTGTTCTAACACATCAAAGCCTAAATTTTGAGCTTCATCAATGATTAAGACAGTTCGTCGTCCCTGTGCATGGGTATTTAACAGATGTTCATTCAGGAGATCGTTAAGAACTTTGATGCTGCTACAGTTTTGGGGATAATTAACACTGAGTTCGTCACATATACTGGCAAGTAGTTCCACGCTGTTAAGTTTCGGATTAAGGATATAGGCAATATTTACATCATCAGGAACCTGCTGCAAAAGGTAGTAGCATAACGTGGTTTTGCCTGTGCCGACTTCCCCTGTTAACGCGACGAATCCTCCGCCCATATTAATTCCATATAATAAATGAGCAATTCCCTCTTGGTGTCGCGTACTCATAAACAGAAACTGAGGATCCGGCGCTATGGAAAATGGTGGTTTATCGAATTTAAAAAAATGAGTATACAAATTTCAATATTAACAAAAGCTACTTGGTGTCATGGTCAGTATAGACAGACACCAATTATGATTCTATAAAAATAGGAACTGGATAAAGATTATGGTATTAATGTCTTTCAAATTTAAGAATACCTCATTGACAATACACCATTTTTTGGAATAAGGTCGACACAAAAACTGGTGCACAATTAGCGTAGCATTTTTAAATGCGAAAGCTAAATCATAGAAAATAATTTCAATTTTAGCGTTTATTCCATGTTTCAGTTTAATTAAATATTTTTATCGGCTTGTTGAACGTGAAAGGTATAGATTGTTTTATTAGTTAAATATGATTACTATGGCTGCAAGTTACTGGATTTTAAAGACCTGGGAATAAAAAATGAACAGTAGATATTATTCTTCGACAGAGCGAAAGACGATTAGTTTTCGGTTGATCCTGATCATAGTCATTCCATTACTGATTATCATGTTTGCCTGGCTATTTTTAAACAAGGGGCAAGGTAAACCGGAAACGGCTGAAAAAGATGCGCAAATCATTGAAAGCCTCAAAATTCCAGATCAAAATGATTCGTCAAAACAATTGTTGGAAAATCCTTCGTCCAGTCAACAATTACCTCAAAATCTGGGAGATGACATTGACAACGAAACCCAGAAACCTGAAGCAGGGAGAATAGAAAATACCAAGCGGCAGGATGCGGATCAAAATGAAACATATTCGCTGCCAGTGCTTGAACAGAGTGATGCTGTTTTTAAGCAAGATGTTTTAAGTTTATCGCCAGGTTTTTCTGAACTCCTGAATGTAGAAAATATCATCAAGCACTGGGTGGTTGTCATTAACGATTTTTCCCAAAATCAAAGGCCTTATAAACACTTCAGGCATTTCAAGTTATCAAGTCCTTTTCGTGTAGAAACTGACCAATCAGGGATTTACATTGCAGAACGTGGTTATCAGCGCTATGATTTTTTAGCTTCTGCCGTTCATGCGGTTGATGTAGAGAAGGCAGTAAGTTTGCTCAGGAAATACCGGCCATTATTGCAGCAGGCTTTTTCAGAGTTTGGTTATCCTGAGGAATACCAGGTTGAGGATATTATCAAGAAAGCAATTTCTAATGTTCTCCAAGCGCCTGTTATTGAGGACAAGATCAAACTGATTAAACCTTCTGTGCGCTATAAATTTGCCGATAGTCATCTTGAGTCGTTAAGTCCGGTACAGAAACAGATGATTCGCATGGGACCAGAAAATACCCGAATTATTCAGGCTAAATTGCGCCAATTTGTAGAAGTAATGAGTAATCGTTAGATTTACAACGAATAACAGTCCAATTGTTCGAGGGCTTTTTCCAAGCGTAATAAGAATTCCTTACCAGTTTGGCTATTTAATATTTCAATGGGTAGTTCCGAATTGTCGGTGATGATTTGCCAGTTAAACAACAGGTTTTTTAATTTTCTCCGGTTGCTGGATGAAAGTCGCCAGCGATTTTCTAATTGTAAGTAGAGATTTGCCTCGACTGGATTAATTTCACCAGCAAGTTTCGATAATTCCATTATCAGATTCTCCAAACTGCCGATGCTAGTGTTGATCAATTGAGTCACTTGTGAAGGATTGATTTGTTCAATACCGTAATTTTTGTTGTCAGAAACAATTTTAAGGTATTGGATCAGTTCGCTTGATGTGAAACGAATTGCTGTTTCAAAAAAGGCAGAACCTTCCATATCATGCAAGTAATTTTCCCAATAAAAACTGGATGCTTTCGAAACAGTTAGTAGTGGTAGTGTGGGGCAAGGGAGGTTTGCTGTTAATTGTGGATAAAAGTTTTTGTTACTGTCCATATCAGTGATTTTGTCAACGCAAAAAATTTCGCCAGGCGTGTGAGTTTTATGGCCTGCAATGCCAATATTCAAAAAAATTCCATTGACAGAATTTCCTAAATGCGCCTGTGAATAAGCAACAGCCGCAGCCATTGCTGTTTTTCCAAGACCACTGATGGTTAAACAAATATTTCCATTGTGAAATATTGCAAAGTTTGGAAAGCTCACCCTTTTTTTTAGACCGAAGTGTTTGACTATTGGTTTCGCTTCGCAAGGCAGGGCAACGTAGAGGAAAATGGATGGTGTGTTATTCACAAGATACTATATTGATTAATAAGTTGTTCATAATGGGCGCATTCAAGAAGTTTACCTCGTTTTTTTGCACCTGCCAGGTATATTTTTGCTTTCTTGACTAGCATTTCACGTGCAGCTTGATGATTTTCTCTGGATAAAGTGTTTTGACAAAGAATTTTTTCCAAAGCTCGAATGCGAAAACGGTCCATGCCCCAATATTTTTGAGATAATTGGTCTTGATGTCCACCGTATTTTATTATCAAAGGCTCTTTAATAAACATTACTGGATATTTTACGGTCATTCTTAACCACATTTCGTAATCCTCACAAGCAGGAAATGTTTCGTCAAAATTTCCTACGTCTTCAAAAACTGAGCGATGAATTATGACGGATGAAGGAGAAATAGCGCAAAGAGGTAAGCAATGCTGGAAAATATTGCCACCTTTTTTTGCATGTTTTTTCATGGGGTTAACGCGAACCCCATTTCGAATCCAGATTTCTTCAGTGTGACAGACTTTAAAATCAGGATGGTGGCAAAGTGCCTGTTTTTGTTTTTCCAGCTTTTCTGGCAACCATTGGTCGTCAGAGTCCAAAAGAGCAATCCAGTCTCCAGCAGCTATTTTCAAACCAGAGTTTCGAGCAGAACTAACACCTTGACTTTTTTGGTAATGATATTTTATGTTAGGATAATGATCTTGGAGTATCGATTTGGTGTCATCGGTCGAGCCATCGTCAATAACAATCACCTCTAGTGGTGGATATGTTTGCATCATGACCGAATTGAGAGCTTTGAGTAGAAGCTCGATGCGGTTAAAAGTTGGGATGATTATGGAAATTTTCAAACTCGTTCCTAATTATCTACTATACTGATTAATGAGTTTAAGCATTATTTAAGAAATTATGTAATTTTTTGTGTGGTATTAAAATACTACTGAAGACATCGAAATTAACAAGAACTATTCATCTGTTTGAGTTTAAAAACTTTTTTCATGTTGATGGGTAGTGTTGAAGAACAAAAATAGGGGATAAATCATGTCTACCGCTTTAAACAATGAACCAGATAGACGTCAACAAGCCAGTTTATTGATCAAAGAGTTACAGGAAGAGAGGCAACTGGTTTGGTCATTATATTGCAAAATTGCTGATTTAAAGCCTTTTTTGCCGGGGAAAAATATTCAGCCAATGTTGACTGAATTTTCCCAGATGCTTATTGATTATGTTTCATTAGGCCATTTTGGCGTATTTCAGCGTATTTTTGAAGGGAATGAGCGACGTGAAGCTGTTCAAACAGTTGCCAATGAAATATATCCTGAGTTTGTTAGCATTACCGATATAGCGTTGGAATTTGATGAAAAATACAGTCAAAACCAGAATCACGAAAAACTGCATTCTGGCTCTCTGGAAAAAGATTTATCTTTATTGGGTGAGAACCTGGCAAACAGAATTGATTTGGAAGATCGGCTTTGTGAAGTAATGTTACGGTAGTTTTGAACGTACAAATTTTCTTCTCATAAAATAACGTCGCATTACTAAAAAAATTAGGTAACTACTCAGCGTATTTATAGTTACAAAAATTAAAAAAACCTGGATAAAATATAATTATCCAGGTTTTTTTAATACACATTCTTCAATTAATTTAACGCATTTCCTTCCTTTTTAGGGGGCGGTGTTGTGGGATATCGGCTGTTACTGTCAGTCGCACTATGGATAAATTTCTTTTTCAAACGGTTAAAGGCAGACCACAGGGTTTTGTCCATAACCACTTCATTACCAATTGATACGATCACTCGGACCAACTCAGGTATTTTAGTTTTAGTTGAAATCATATAAATGGGCTGTACATAGAGAACGGAATGGCCTTGGCCCATAGGTAAAATAATCATTCTTCCTCTGACAACGCGGGAACCATGTTGATCCCATAAAGTGAATTGTGCAGAAATTTCTGGGTCCTGGTCAATTAGAGCATCAACTTGAGCTGGACCATTTACCTGTACATCCTTGTTAAATTTATAAATGGTGATGCCTGGCGTGTATAATGTTGAACAAGCTTTTTTATCCATGATACCAGCAACGCCGACCATGCTGAGGTTATCCCGATTAATAGGTGTCATGGGATTTATCATGACAAATTCCTCTCTTTCATCACAGAAACCAAAATCCATAGTGATATAGTACGGACGTATTTCTTTTTTCTCGGCTTCAGCGAATTCCCAGGTTTCTGCCTGTTCATAAAAAAGATCAGGGTCTGTTTGATGATATTTTGCATAGACTTTCATTTGCAAATAAAAAAGATCTCTGGGGTAGCGTAAATGCCCTAGTAGTTCTTTTGGCATTTCTTGTAATGATCTGAAAACCCCTGGATATGCATGGCTGTATGCCTGGATAATTGCATCAGAAGGGTCTGCGATATAAAAACGGGTTTTGCCGGTGTAGGCGTCAACAACAATTTTTACAGAGTTGCGAATATAATTGAAATCATGTTCACCATTCAAAAAGTCATCTGCTGCTGGTTTGGAAACCGGGTAATGGTTGGATAAGGTATAGGCGTCTTGAACCCAGTAAAAACGATCTTTAGTGATAACCAGATAAGGGTCTTTATCAAGATGGAGGAAAGGAGCCAGAGCGTTGATTCGTTCAATAACATTTCGTCGAATCAACATTTTACTGTTTCTGCTGATATTGGTTGAAAAAAATATTTTTTCATCATGAAAGTAAAACGCAAATAACATTTTTCGAAACAGTGATGGAATGGGTATGCCGCCGCTTCCGACATATTTTTTCGCCGTTTTGTCCAGTTTTATGCCGCTTCCGGCCAGGCCTTCAACATCTAGTTTATTAGGAACCACAGCATATTCGTATTGTTCCAGGCCATAGTAAATATTAGGTTCTCGAATTGAAAAACCAACATCGGAATATAAATTCAAGTCTCGTAAATACCAATGAATCGGTTTTCCTGCATCCTGAGCCGCGGGAGTTACAACTGCTCCATATCCGTGAGTGTATCTTAAATGGGTGTTTTCCCAGTTCTGGGCTTCAACAGGTAGTTTGTTGATATTCATTTCCCTTGCAGCAAGATTAACTTGACGGAAATGGTTGTCTATAAAGTAACGATCTTCATCAACGGTTGGAAAGCTGTAATATGGGCGTAATCCTTGTAGTTGTAGATAGCCATCGTATAACATTTCCCGATCCCACACCGGAATATTGGAAAAATGTTTTTTTGAACTCCATTTTTCAATATCTTTAGTTGCATCGAGTTTCACTGAATAATCTATGGTGTGAATTTTTTCAAGATCGTAAGCGGCTAAGGTGGCAACGATATTGTTCTTCATAAATCGCCCTTCAGCTTTAACTGGATTAGGCTTTACAATATAACTCGTAATTAAATCAGGTATCAGCTGGATTTTTTCTAAGCCTAAAACACTTAAAAACAATCCAATGAAAATAAGTGTTGGTATGAAAGTGCGATGTTTTTTTGAAAAAATAAAGATGGCGAAAGTGACTGCAATAGCAAAAAAACAGATAATACTTAACCAAATCAAAGGTAGTTTGTAACGAATTTCAACAAAACCAGGACCAAAGAAAACTGGCTCATGGTTGCCAATATACAAAAGTGAAAAACGATCAAGTAAGAAGCCCCAAATCACAAAAAGGACTACAAATCCAAGCAGGATAGTCAAATGTATTTTTGCGCCAAGTGGAAATTCCTTATTTTGGTTGGGTACAAAAATGTGTTCCAACCAATACAAGGCGCCAATTAACACAAACAATAACGATGCCGTTGTTAGTAGTTCTTGCTGAATAAGCATGTAGATGGGGTAAGAGAACATGTAGAAGCTGACATCATTCCCATAGACTGGCTCGGTTACTCCGGAATCCTGGCCAAAAAAGAATAAAATTGCTGATTCCCATTGATGATAGAAAGGGATTGCAATAATAATGGCTAGCAGTAATGATAATGGCGTATAAATTTTTACCGAGCCATTCATGAATAAGTCGGCAAATCGTTGAAAGCGTTTTTGTTTATCCAAGTCAGCAAGGATTTCGTCGGGCGG
This sequence comes from uncultured Methylomonas sp., assembly GCA_964530345.1. Lineage (GTDB taxonomy): Bacteria > Pseudomonadota > Gammaproteobacteria > Methylococcales > Methylomonadaceae > JALSJK01. The sequence continues at coordinate 1,077 of CAZGYJ010000028.1, read as the reverse complement.
GTTTAGACCCAGGTAGCGTGATGCGATCCAAAAATGGAAGAAGAATATGGTGAAAAAAAGCAGGGTAATTGCGCCAGAAAAGATAAATCGGTAGAGGAGTCTAAGCCAGAAATACCCTTCATAATCCATAGAGCGGAACCACCACAAGTCAACAAAGAGTTCCAGAAATATAAAATAGAATGCAACATAGGCAATGATTGCCGTTAAAATTGCTGCGCCTATAAAAACAGTTAACAATTTCCAGTTCCGCATGTTTTCCTCTTTATTGTTTTATGTTTTTCAATTTTTGTCATGTACAAAGCTTTGTTTCTATTATATAGATTAACTGGGCTTTGGGCATTAGTTCAGTAAAGAAATAGGCTATTAAAAGGTGTGTTTTGAATCAAAGCTCCAGAACAAATATCAAAGTATTACCAACCTCTCGAGGTTTCGCAATAATTCCTCACTTGATTATGCTGCTCTGGATGAAGAAGCAGTCTGAATTATCCTATTTGGAACACAATAGAAAATCAGACTAAGGTATGCTCTTGACAGATTTTTTCACTGTCACTTTTGCTTAGTTTTTCTTTGGTTAGCCCGCAAATATAGCCTCCGGAGGTTTTGGTAAAATATTTACAGGTTTTACATAAGCCAAATGATTGGGAACCATTTGCTTTTTGTAAAGCAACCAGTGCCTGAGCAATAATTTCCTTGTCTAAAATATTGTGCTGCAGGTTTAAAATAGCAGTTGCTTTATCAAATAATTTAGAAAGTTGTGCTTTTTTTAAGGTTTTCTGACCTTCAGGTAGTAGATGTAAATGGACGACGCGCTTATCAGTAGCATCTGAAATTTTCTCAATAAATCCTCTTTTTTCTAGCAGTATCAAGGACTGTGAAACGGTTCCCCGTGTCATTCCCAGATATTTTGAAGTAGCCGCAGGCGTGTTGCTGTATCTATTGCATCGATCTAAATAATCCAGAACTTGTATATGAACAGGTTGAAGTCCAAGTTCAGTACATTTTTTTCTTTCCTCAGAACGTATAAGTGCCGCCATGCGCTCAATTAGCTCATAAACACCAGGTTCTTGCATAAATTTA
>CAZGYJ010000027.1:15788-24644 GCA_964530345.1 uncultured Methylomonas sp. | reverse complement strand
TCAACAAATCCCAAGCGATTGCCAAATCTGATCAACCTGATCAATGATTTTATTATCCATAATAATTGGCTTGCCCCATTCTCGAGTAGTTTCGCCTGGCCATTTATTGGTAGCATCAAAACCAACTTTTGATCCCAGGCCGGAAACTGGCGAGGCAAAATCCAGATAATCAATCGGGGTACTTTCCAGAATTGTCAGATCACGGGCAGGATCCATTCGGGTGGTCATTGCCCAAACCACATCTTTCCAGTTTCGGGCATCAACGTCATCATCAACCACAATAACAAACTTAGTGTACATGAACTGACGCAGATAAGACCAGGTTCCCAGCATGACTCGCTTGGCATGCCCGGCATATTGTTTTTTCATACTGATGATGGCCATGCGGTAAGAACATCCTTCCGGGGGCAGATAAAAGTCAATAATCTCAGGAAATTGCTTTTGCAGAATGGGTACAAACACCTCATTCAAGGCAACACCTAAAATGGCGGGTTCATCCGGCGGCCTGCCGGTGTAGGTACTGTGGTAAATGGGGTTTTTACGCTGAGTTATCGTTTCGATAGTGAAAACCGGAAATTCATCAACTTCATTGTAATAACCGGTATGATCTCCAAATGGCCCTTCAGGAGCCATTTCATCGGGATAAATAAAGCCTTCCAGGACAATTTCAGCACTGGCAGGAATCTGTAACGAATGTGTCAAACAAGTTGAAAGCTCAGTTTTGCTGCCTCTCAGTAAACCTGCAAAAGCATATTCTGACAAGCTATCAGGCACCGGAGTGACTGCTCCCAAGATAGTTGCAGGATCAGCCCCCAAAGCAACAGCAACCGGAAATGGCTCACCTGGATGGGCTGCCTGCCATTCCTTAAAATCCAGAGCGCCGCCGCGATGTGTTAGCCAGCGCATAATCACCTTGTTTTTAGCAATCACTTGCTGGCGATATATTCCCAGATTTTGTCGGTCTTTATGAGGTCCTTTGGTTACAACCAGCGCCCAGGTAATGAGTGGCGCAACATCTTCAGGCCAACATCGCTGAATAGGGTAACGCCCCAAATCGACCTCTTCACCCCGATAAACGACTTCCTGACAGGCTGGTTTTTTTACCATTTTTGGTGCCATATTTAGCACTTGTTTAAAAACCGGCGCTTTTTCCCAAGCATCGCGCATACCTTTTGGAGGTTCGGGTTCTTTTAAATAGGCAAGCAAAGTACCAATTTCCCTCAGTGCGGTAACGGACTCCGCACCCATACCCATTGCAACACGATGCGGCGTCCCGAATAAATTACCCAACAGCGGGATATCGTAACCTTTGGGATTCTCAAACAATAAAGCCGGACCCTCTTTTTTTAAGGTTCGGTCGCAAATTTCAGTAATTTCCAGATCCGGGTCGGCTTCATATTGAATCCTTTTTAACTCACCTTTTTGCTCAAGCTGATTGATGAAATCCCTGAGGTCTTTGTACTTCATACCGCAATACCGGTATGCCTGAGTAATGCATCAATTTTTGGTTCGCGGCCTCGGAATTTTTTAAACAACTCCAGCGCATTTTCACTACCGCCTCTTTCCAGAATATTTTGTAAAAATGCCTTGCCGGTTTCAGGGTCAAAAATACCTTGTTCCTCAAATAAGGAAAAAGCATCACTGGATAACACTTCTGCCCATTTGTAACTATAATAGCCAGCTGCATAACCACCCGCAAAGATATGTGAAAAAGCATGTGCAAAACGATTGAATGCAGGCGGTTTAATCACAGCCACTTGATTCCTAACCCGCTCCAGAATGGGATAAATGCGTCCTCCTGATTTTGGATCGTATTCATGATGAATCAGCATATCAAACAAACTAAATTCCAATTGCCTGACCATCATCATGCCAGACTGAAAATTTTTCGCCGCCAGCATTTTATCCAACAATTCTTTCGGCAATGTTTCCCCTGTTTGATAATGTCCTGAAATCAATGCCAATGCTTCCGGCTCCCAACACCAATTTTCCATAAACTGACTAGGAAGTTCCACAGCGTCCCATTCCACGCCGTTGATGCCGGATACTCCAAGATAATCAACCAGGGTCAACATATGATGCAGCCCATGACCAAATTCATGAAACAGTGTGGTCACTTCATCATGAGTCAGTAAAGCCGGATCATCGCCCGTTGGTGGGGTAAAATTGCAGGTTAAATAGGCGACCGGAATTTGCAGTTCCTTACCAAGCCGTTTGCGGCCGGCACAATCATCCATCCACGCGCCGCCGCGTTTTTTGGGTCTGGCATACAGATCAACATAGAATTGTCCCCGCAGTTGGCCATTTTCATCAACAATCTGAAAAAACCGTACATCTTCATGCCAACGGTCAAAATCATTTATTTCGTTGATTTTCAAGCCGTATAATTTTTCGACGACACTAAACATGCCGGGTAAAACTTTGGTCATCGGAAAGTAGGCTTTGACTTCTTCCTGGGAAAGCTGGTACTTAAATTGCCGCATTTTTTCGGAAAAGTAACTTATATCCCATGCTTGTAAATCAGCAATTCCATATTGCTCTTTGGCAAACTGTCGTAATTCAGATAAATCCTTGCGTGCCTGACGCCAGGATTTATCTGCCAAATCCTCCAAAAATTGGATAACTTGCTCGGGTGAATCTGCCATTTTTGTGACCAATGACAATTCAGCATAATTCTTGTATCCCAGCAATTGCGCTTTTTCATATCTAAGCGCCAGAATCTGTTCCATGATTTCAGAATTATCCCAACGTCCGGCATGTGGACCTTGATCTGAAGCTCGTGTTGAAAAAGCTTCATAGACCTCTTGCCGCAATGTCCTGTTATCAGCATAAGTCATCACAGCCAGATAAGATGGAAATTGCAAAGTCAGCATCCAGCCCTTTTGCTCATCCATTTCTGCTGTTTGTCTGGCTTGCTGCATTGCAGTTTCCGGAAACCCGGCAAGTTCGGCTTCATCAGTAATTAACTTGCTCCAGGCATTGGTTGCATCCAGTACATTTTCCTCGTACTTGCTGGCTAACTTGGAAAGTTGCTGGCTTATTTCTTTATATCGGTCTTTTTTTGCTGGCTCAAGATCAACGCCAGATAAATGAAAATCCCGCAGCGCGTTTTCAATAATTTTTTTCTGAGCAATATCGAAGGAATTATATTCGTCACCTTCTGAAATTGCTCGATAAGCTTTAAACAGCTCAGTATTTTGTCCCATTTCCGTGCCATATTCGCTCAGCTTGGGCAAGCAGGCATTATAAGCATCACGAAGCTCATCACTGTTAACAACAGAATTCATGTGACTGACTGGCGACCAGGCTTTGTGAATTCTGTCATCGGCTTGTTCCAGGGGCTCAACCAGATTTTCCCAGTTGTAGTTATCAGTCGCTGCTAATTTTTCCCTAACGACAGTTCTGGCATCTGCCAGCAATTGATCGATAGCTGGCTCTACATGTTCAGGTTTGATTTTAGAAAAAGGGGGAAGGGTAAATTCTTCAAGTAATGGATTGCTCATTGATTTTTATAGATGCTTGGTTAATAAAGCGTATTTTAACGCAAACTGGAAGGCACAGGACTAGAAATGAAGTTCAAGCAATATTGCCTGAAATCATAGCAACGAAACAATCAAATTGAATTTGCTTAGAAAGCTTTTAAAGCGTCGTTTATTTTTTGTTTTGCATCGTGAATAATATGCAAGGAATTTTCTGGCGATAAATTGACATTTTTCAGTTTGCTTGCCGCTGGTATTGAGGTAATGGCAGGCAATTTGTCAAAACCCGATTTCCCAATCTTGCTGTGCAATCTTGCCAAAATAGCTACATCCGTCAAATCCAGTTTTTCGCTGGCATTGTAATACCAGTCCTCTGCATGTAACGGAATCTTTACCATTTCTTCTGGAAAATCCCATTTCTGGAGAATAGTTGATCCTACCGGGCCACGAACATACGGCAATGCCAATTTAAGTTCCAAGTCGGAGTAATAATCATCAGGCAAATTGGCGGCAAACGTTAAAAATGGAATTAAGCCTATATCGCAAACCAAACCCGCCAATAAAGCCTCCTCCGGATTGAGATGCTTGGTTTCAGAAGCTAGAAAAAAGCTGATGCTGGAAATATAAATGCTTTGTTTCCATAAATGCTCCATAAACTGCTTGATCTTCTGGTTTTTTGAATTAAAAATCTGCTTGATACTTAATGATGTAACCAGGGTTTTTGTGGCATGCAAACCAATTCGATTGACTGCCTCAAAACAGGTTTTTGCTGGGTTCCGAGTAATATAAAGTGGGCAGTTTGCAACATCAATCAGTTTTGCCGAAATCACCGGGTCCAGCTGAATGATTTCAACTGCTTCAGCAATACCGATATCCTTTTCCATAGCCTTGCGTAAATTTATCGCAACTTTGGGTAATGACGGGATTTCCAGCTCATCATCAGCATAATGCTGTATGAAACTTTGAATAAGCTTGCTATCAATAATTTTCTCAGGAAAACGTAATTGCTGAAGATTCTGACGAACTTCCTTGCCGATCCCCATGATTTTTTGTGATACGCCCAAAACCATACAATCTGTTTTGGTCACTGATGTCGTTGTACACTTTATCCCCCCAGCCAATGGAAATTTAGCCATCTGGGTTCCTGCTTCTACCTCATAGCTCTTACCATTTTCGTCAGTTAACTCAATGCAGCCTTTTAGCAAAAAATAAACCGTTTTATTGACCTGCCCCACTTTGAACAGCGTGACTTTTTCCGGCACAAACTCTGACTGTTTGTGCAAATCGAAGGCAAGCAGCTTTTCTTCACTAAGATTCCTGATCGGTATCAATTTTTTCAAGATTTCAATAGGTACTTCATCAGAAAGTTGCTCCTGCGCTGATAATCCTTTTTTTCCTTTTAAAAATTTATCGAAAATAGACACAATATTCCTAAAAAATAAACTGATTTTGTGCGTAAAAGCAAATTCAAATACTGAATTTGGACTATGCTTTGGAAAAGTATAGCTTAAAGAATAGCACAACAATTAAAACCCATTATTAAGAAACACAACATAGACCTATGGAAATTTCAACATTTGCATCCGCCCCACTTGCCAATCAGACCAAGCTGCCTTTTGCTGTTTCCAAAACTAAAATCGAGGCTTGGCTTCATGAACTTCCGGAACAGGATGCATATTCTTCCTGCAAGGAAATATTTTATGCGCTCCAAACGATAAACAACAAGGACCTACCCGTCAAAAAAGTTGCTCTTGCAATGGAAATTATCGGTAATTACCTGGATATTTTTGCCAGGCCCATTGAGCAAAAATTTATTGATGTTGGTTTCCCATTAAATGAGGAAGAATCAAACCATCTGTCTCTGCTGGTCTGGACCTATAGCGAACTTGCCAAAGGCTTTGCTTTCTGTGTATCTGAAAAACATTTTTCTGCTGATGAGAATGCATTTATTATTTATAGTGGCTTGAAATATTTAGGGAATACCTTGCTTTATGTTTCAATGGGCTACGAAGCTCCCTTTAAAGGATTCTGGAAACTGAGTTACCAATTTTATCAACTGGCAAAACAGCTTGATCTATTGGAAAAAAACATTTCCAGAAATAGTATCCTTTTAGGCACAATTAATCGAAAATTTCGGCAGATTCTTTGCTTTTATCATTGCGGCAGTAATCAACTTCAGCCCAGAGAAATGAAGATTATTTACCAATTTTTAAATGGCTATGCCGAACAAGCGGCAATCCGGTCAAAAATCAAACAAAAACAAGCCAGTTATTATTTGGCTTTTGATATCAGCCAAGACAATCCTCCTGCTAGATTAATTGATATCAGTGAATCGGAAGCAGAGAATATTCGCTACTTTTCCACTATCAATGCAGCCAAAGCTATTTTTCACGACATTCAGGAACAACCTGTCGGCACTGACATTTTACATTCGGTAAAAATCAGCTTATTAAATAAAATATTAAAAAGCCTAAGCATGAGTCAATCGCGAAAATTCACTCGCGTCCAGGAAGATAAAGCCGAATATGGGCTAATGGGTTTCGATGATTCAATTCACTTTCTCCGAAATACCAAAAGTACCAGCTCGCCTGATGAAGTTGAAATTACTGAGTATGACGCCAGAATTGCAGGCATCTGGACCGCACCAAACATGGAGTTATTACCTGAAGGTGAGGAAATGGTGCAAAAAATGTGGAATACGCTAAAAAAAGATATTCACCACGATCAGAAAATCAATCAGATTTTTACTACCCAAAAAAACATAGCCTGCAATGACAACATCTGGTCTGTTACTACTCAGTCAAAGAAACAAGATAACTCATTAAAACTGGGTGAATTTACTATCAAAAACAGTAGTATTAATGGCTATGGCATGATGTTGAAAAATGGGCATCAAGTCAGAACCAATATTAACGATTTAATCGGCTTTACCAACAATGAAGATAACCGGATTGAAATTGGCTTAATCCGCAGGATTTGTAAAACCAAACACGGTGGTATCAGTTTTGGTATTGAATTAATGGCTCTGGAAGCCCAAGCCATTTGCATCTCCAAACAGCACAATCATGAAAAAACCGAATGGGCTTTATTTTTGCCCGGCATCAAAACCTTAAACAAACCCGACAGCATCATGTTCAGCAGCAACCAATTTGTCCCCGGTGATTTTATTTGCCTTCATCAGGGCATCGAAAAGATCTATTGCCGTCTCAATAAACTATTACACAAAACTGATGACATCAGCCATGTTGAAGTTTATTACCCGGCTACTTCTTCGGCTAGCGCCTCCAATTCATCCCAGCGTTGATAAGCCCGCTCTAACTCAGCTTCATTGTTCTTGAATTCTGTCAAAATCAGATTGATTTTATCCTGCTCCTGCTTGTAAAAGTCAGGAGCATTAATTTTCTCGTTTAAATCGGCCTGCTTGGCATCCAGTTGCTCGATTAGCTCCGGTAATTGCTCAAGTTCGCGCTGATCTTTATAACTAAGCTTTTTCTTTTTTGCTGGGCCTTTGTTTTTTTTATCAAGGGCCGGTTTTTTCTGTGGCTTTGCTGTCCCAGCCGCCTTACTCTGCCGCAGCCAATCTGCATGACCGCCCACATATTCACTGATTTTTCCATCACCTTCAAAAACCAAGACGCTGGTGACGACGTTATCAAGAAATGCCCGGTCATGGCTGACCAATAACAAAGTGCCATCGTAATTAACCAGCTTTTCTTCCAGCAACTCCAGGGTTTCAATATCCAGATCGTTAGTCGGCTCATCCATAATGATTAAATTTGCCGGACGGGTAAACAGCCTGGCTAGCAACAAGCGATTTTTTTCACCACCCGATAAACTTTTAACTGGCGATCTGGCCCTGGCAGGAGCGAATAGAAAATCCCCCAGATATGACATTACGTGCCTTTTGGTTCCGGCAATTTCCAAAAACTCATTGCCATCAGCAACCGAATCAGCAACGCTCATTTCAGGATCAAGCTGTTCCCGCAACTGATCGAAATAGGCTACCTGCAATTTGGTGCCTAATTCTACGGTTCCTGAATCAGGCTGAAGTTCCTCTTTAAGCAATAATTTCAGCAAAGTTGTTTTCCCCGAACCATTTGGGCCAATCAAGCCAATTTTGTCACCACGTTGAATGCTGATTGAAAAATCCTTAACAATTGGGTTGTTTTGGTAGGAAAAAATAATATTTTCAGCTTCTATGACTTTCTTTCCCGAAGCCTGCCCCTTTTCAAGCGTCAGTTTAGAAGTACCCTGCAATTGTCTTCTGCCTGCTCTTTCCTCGCGTAATTTTTTCAATGCCCTGACTCGCCCTTCATTTCTTGTTCGCCGAGCCTTGATGCCTTGTCTGATCCAGGTTTCTTCCTGGGCCAGTTTTTTGTCAAATTCTGCATTTTGATTGGCTTCCTCATCCAGAGCTGCGGCTTTACGCCGAAGGTAATCTGTATAATCTCCTGGCCAGGAAACCAGCTTTCCCCTATCCAGATCAACAATGCGAGTGGCAAGCTTTGTTAGAAAGGAGCGATCATGGGTTACAAACAATAATGCCCCTTGAAAATTTAATAATTGCTCTTCAAGCCATTCAATACTTTCCAGGTCAAGATGATTGGTCGGCTCATCCAATAACAACACATCAGGCTCAATCACTAAAGCTTTTGCCAACGTGACGCGCCGTTTCCAACCACCTGACAAACTGGCAACCGATAATTCACCAGGTAAATTCAAACGGCTTAAAACAGTTTCCACTCGCTGCTGCAATTGCCAACCTTGGTGGGTTTCTAATTTATGCTGTAATCGACCTAGCTCGGTCAAGGCACTCTCGTCTTGTTCATTCATATCAATCGACAATGCATGATACTGCTTGATCCACTCACCCACTTCGCCCAAACCCCCAGCCACTGCATCATAAATAGTTTCTTCTCCTGAAAGTGATGGTGCCTGTTCCAGAATTGCCAGTTTGAGTTCCGATTGCTTACGAATTTCTCCATCATCCGGCTGAATTTCTCCAGCAATAATTTTCATCAGGGTAGATTTACCTTCTCCATTTCTACCCAATAATCCTACGCGCTCTCCTGCATCCAGTTGAAAATCTGCCTTTTCTAATAATGCATGAGTTCCGAAAGCTATTGAAATCTTGTTAAGCTGAATTAATGCCATATCTGTGTGGTTATAATGTTTTTTGTAAATAGCGTCTAAAAAAGTCCAGCCCGGATAGTGCCGCCTGGTTTTGTTTACGTTTATATGTGCCTGAGGCGCGAGTTAAGCAACTGGTCGTTTCCTTGTGACCCGCAATTGCATTATATAGTTGAATACTTTGTTTTGGATCAGCAACATCATTTTTAGTTGCATCAGATAATTGCACCAGTGCAAAGTCCGTTCC
>CAZGYJ010000027.1:0-15688 GCA_964530345.1 uncultured Methylomonas sp. | reverse complement strand
TCTGAATGATCATCTTGCCCAGCAATGGAGAAAACCGAGTCACCCAACTGTTTTGCTACTTTTGAAGTGAAATCTTGTAGCTCCGTTTCTGGAAATTCCGGCGGGAAAAGCAACTTGGTTTGAATTTCATCCTTACCGGTACGAAACCCTAATTGTACACTCTCAGGAAAAGCCAGTTTATCCAGACAATTCTGAAGTTCAGACTCTCCCATTCCAAGGGTTTTAATGGTCATCAATTTCCAGGGCTGGGTTGAAAATTGTGATAATACCAACGGGGTAATTTTGTTTTTAAACATTTGCTTCATTTCATAAGGCACGCCCGGCACAAAAGCAAAATGACATCGGCTAGCTCGCAATGCAAAACCAGGCGCTGTTCCCCATTCATTATCCAGACGAACTGAAGTTTTCGGCAACATTACCTGCTTGCGGTTGGATTCCGGCATCGATCTGCCTCGTTGTTTAAAATAGTCGGCCATTTGCTGGTAAGCAATTGCATCAAATTCAAGCGGCAAATCAAAAGCTATTGCCACCGCTTCCGCTGTTAAATCATCCACTGTTGGTCCCAACCCTCCAGTACATATACAACAGTCTGCCCGATCCGCAATTTCCTGTAATAAAGCCACTAAGTCTTCTAGTTTATCGCCAACGGTCGTATGGCGCGAAACAGTAAAACCCATCTGTATTAATTGATCAGATAACCAGGCAGCATTGGTATCGATAACCTGGCCTGTTACCAACTCTTCACCCTGGGAAAAAATTTCAACTTTTGGGTTCATTGCATCATCCTGTACCAAAAAGGCAACATTACCAAACTAAGCACGGTAGTTATGGTTACTGACATGGCATAAATTCCCGCATCCAGCCGATAGCGATCACAGAAGACAATCCCAAGCACCATGCAGGGCATTGCTGTTTCCAGTAATGCGGCAGTTTTTGCCTCGCCTTCAATACCAAGATATTGATTAAACCAAATAGCAAATAACGGCATAAGCAGCATTTTGATGGTGGTTACGGGAATCACATAAGGTAGATTTCTGATTGAAACTGCTTGCCAGTTTAGCGCCAGTCCTAATGAAAACAGCATCAGTGGCACGACGCCACCGGCCAGCCTTTCCAATATCCCTGACATCCATTCGGGTTCAGGGATATGCATTAAATTCATTGTTACCGCTGTTGCGGCCACCCAAAACGGCGGAGCATTTAAAAATGCCAAAATTGGCTTGTTATCATCGTCATTGTCTTCACCAAAATACCTGGCGATCACAATTCCTAAAGTAAATAATAATGGCAAACCGGCAAATAAATCCATCTGAATTGCCACAGAGCGCGCCCACGGACCAAATGTTTGCTCCAAAACCGGAAGCCCCAAATAAGTCACATTGGGGAAACCCGCAGCCAGCACCAAAGCACCCAACCTGGAATGATTAATTTTCAGCAACTTTCCCGTCAGCCACATCGCAGCCAAACCAAAAAAAATGCTGGCTACCGCTAATTGTGAAAACTTGAGAGACTGAACACCTATTTCTGCATTCCAAAGTACATGCAATATCATTGCCGGTAACAGTAAATAATAGACAACCGTGGTTAACACCAACCGGGTTTGGTCAGCTTCAAGACCACCAGGTTTTAAAAACCGCCAAACGCACCCACATGTGATGAGTAAGGCCATTTGTATCAGTGTTGTTATCATTAACGGGAGTTAGAGAAAATGAAATGTTGATTTTTCAATGCTACTATATATCCACATATTTTAAGCTTTATTATTAATTCATGAGCCAATCATTTTTATCAACCAAACCTATTCCTCATAATGAACGCCTGATCATGGCTTTGGACTTGCCCAGTATTTCAGAAGCCAGAAAATTAGTTGAAACTTTGGGTGATTCTGTAATTTTTTACAAAGTAGGCATGGAACTTTTCATGTCTGGCGATTATTTTGGCTTTATCGAATGGTTAAAACAGCAAGATAAAAAAGTATTTGTTGATTTAAAATTTTTTGATGTCCCGGCAACTGTTGGACGCGCTATTAAAGCACTGAGTCAAAAAGGAGTGGATCTGGCAACCATTCACGGCAATAATGCCATGATGGAAGCAGCCGTTGCATCAAAAGGGGATTTAAAAGTGCTGGCTGTTACTGCTCTAACCAGCCTTGATCGCGGCGACCTGGATGATCTTGGCTTTCAATGTGATATTGAACAATTGGTGCTGTCCAGAGCCAAAAGAGCTTTGGAAATTGGCTGCGATGGCATTGTATCTTCTGGTTTGGAAGTACCAATGATAAGGCAACAACTGGAACACCGTTTGTTAGTCATAACACCTGGCGTTCGTCCTGTAGAAAATCGTCCTGCTGACGATCAAAAACGTGTCGTTAGCGTTGAACAGGCTTTCCAAAATGGCGCAGATTATATCGTTGTGGGCCGCCCTATTCGTGATGCGGAAAATCCTAAAATGATGGCAGAAAAAATTCAGCAACAAATTGCAGGACAATTTCAGTTTTAAGGGCACCCTGTTCGTCGTGTCTCCATGACGAACAGGGTGAAAAAACTTACCACTGATAAGATAAGGTGGCGTAAAAGTTTCTGCCATTCATAGGAATACGACCACCTTGGGCTACATCCGGATTACCGCTAACCCGATAGTAACCACCCAAATGGTCAAAATGTTTTTGATCAATGACATTGTCGATTCCAGCTCCAATCACAAGACCTTTGATCAAATCCGGCTCATATTTGGCTTTCAGATTTAGCAAGAAATATCCAGGTGTAACCTGTTCATCATTATAATCCGCCACATCTTCCATCCGATCATAAAAAACTCCTTCTATAGCAGCCATCCAGCCTGAGTGCTCAAAAGTCAATTGAGCACGTCCGTTTAATGGAGCGATGCGATACAAATTACCCTCCTGTCCACCAATTTGCTGGCCACGAACATAATTCAAACCACCATCAAGTCGCCAATGATCGTCAATGCGATAACTGGCTTCGATATCCAAACCCCAAAGCTGTGCATCAATATTGTTAAATTGCAACGTGCCTTTACCAAAACCTGCCACCGGCGTTCCCTGAATATAATCTTTGACATAATGATAAAAAACCCGTGGAGCCACATAAAAATCATCAGTATGATATTCAGCGCCCAACTCAAATTGATAGGCATTTTCAGTTTTTAAATTCAAATTGCCAACATAATTCCTGCCGTCAGCCAACCCGCCTGTCGCTTCGCCCGGCGACCACAGATAAAGTTCCTGATAACTTGGCGCACGATTCTTTCTGGCAAAACCAATCTCAAGATTCAGATTATCCGTTGCGGTATAACGAAAAATACTAACCAATTCAACATCATGAAAATGCTTTTCATGATCCAGATTGTTGAATCTTGTAGCCAAAACACGCTCGTTAACGCCATTTGGCAACATCATACGGCTGGTACTGACAGCCCCGGCATTGGAATAAGTATAGGTATAACGAAGACCAAATTCCGCTGACAGATCGTCCATTAAATCGCCTTTCCATTCAAGAAAACCGCTATAACGCTCTCTGGAAATATCATTAAAATTCTTGATAGCAATCGGCATCCGCATGGTCATGCCAGGCATGCCTCCCATCATAGGCATTAACATACTACCGGAAATAAAGGCATCGTGATTTGACCGATCACCATTAATACCCATAGTCAAAGCACCGCTAAACAAAGGCATGGTAAAGGACATATCCAAACCCCCACCTTCAACTTCGGTCCTGTTTTGCATCAACATGGGACCACCATTCATTATTCTTGGTGGCCGCAAACTATGATTATTCATCAAATGCCGCATATTCTGATAATAAAACCGGGTTTTCAACTGATATCCATCACCAATATCCCATTGATAATTGGCATCATAAAGTCCGCCTTTGACATAGATAATATCCATCGGCAAGGCTGGAGTTCCAGTTTTGTGAGTATTATTATCAGTATATTGCAGGCCCAGTTGGTGGCCATCTCTTTGATAACCATATCCAACGGTGTAGACTTCCCGATCGTAACTGGTCGGCGTAACCCTCTTGTCATCCTTGAATTTATAATCTTCTCCCTCTTCCTTGGAGCCCCCCGCATAAAGCTTGTGATTTTGATTGGCGATCGACACAAAACCAGCACCAAAATAGCTATCATCAACCGAACTGTAACCCGATGAAAGTACACCACTGGTCGCAAAAGTTTCATCTTTGTCCGCAAATCGACCTTTTTTGGTCTTCAAGCTCATAGCGCCACCGATTGTGTCAATACCACTGCTGACCGGGGCAATACCGCGATATACCTGCAATGATTCGGTTAATGCTGCCGGGATATGACTCAATGGAGGATCCATACTGTTAGGTCCTACTTCTTTAAAGTTTGCTCCATCAAGGCTGACATTAATCCGATTACCAAACATACCACGGTACTGGGCTATGCCTGTTAATGGTCCGTTCCTGTTTACACTGGCGCCAGGTACATGTTTTAGCATGGAAGCCGCATCTTTTAACCCGGATGAATCAGGGACAACACCAAGTTCACCTGGCCTTTTGGCAACCCCTTCAACAATAATCGTTGGCAATTGCTCGGTTTCAGCAATAGCTTGAAAAGGTACTGCCAAACAAACTGCTGAAATAAGTAATAGTCTTGTCTTAACCACTTTTTTCCTCTCTAACAAAAGACGTAACCAGAAAAACAAGCAAAACGGAAGCCAAAATTATTAATAACTTAACTATTTGATATTAAACAACAAAAATAATTATAAAATTTCTGAATTATAATAACTATGTTATATAACTCATTTATAATAAGTTATATAACATAGTTTAATTAATTTTACCCAATGAGTTGGCCTTTTTTATGCATATCCACCACCTAAAATTCCTTAGAGTTTTTCTTATCGCACATGGGAATGTATTTGTGATGGATTTGGCGTAAATACACTGTAACAGCAAGCCGATGAAAGTCCTTTTAACGATAACGTTGGCGAAAAATTCAGCGCCATATGCGAGGTATTTTTGAAAGTGATGAGCATAAGCTCTGTGAAAACACTTATCAAATATTGGAAATGCACTAAAAATAATTAAATAGCATTTAAATTGGTATTTCACACATAACTGCTCTTTAAATAACACAGTTCAATTAAAAAACGTCAAAAAACCTTCATTTCGTTTTTTTCTTGAGTAAAAAAAACAATATGATATCTTTATCAAACTATGGAAATTGATACCGCCTTTCAAACTTCTTATCTCGTCGCATTTATTGTCGGCCTATTCAGCAGCCTTCATTGTGTGACCATGTGCGGCTCTATCATTGGCACACTAACTCTCAGCCTGAAGCCTGAAATACGTGAAAACAAAAAACGTTTGCTGCCTTTTATCATTAACTACAATCTTGGAAGATTATTTAGTTACACCACAGGAGGCCTAATAGCCGGTTTTCTGGGTACAGTACTGATCATCCCTTTTAACCATGAAACTGGTTACAGAGCGCTACAAATCCTCTCTGCAACTATTATGGCCGGAGCTGGCATGTTTATTGCTGGATGGTTTCCGGGTTTCGCCTATATTGAAAAATTTGGCTCGAAATTATGGAGATTGTTAGACCCCGTAGGCAGAAAACTGTTGCCGGTAACAAAGTTATACCAGGCGTTTCTATTTGGAATCATCTGGGGATGGCTGCCTTGTGGCCTTGTCTATACTGCACTGGCACTGGCTATTACAACCGGAAATATTGTCAGCAGCGCCCTAACAATGTTATCATTCGGAGCTGGAACCCTGCCCGCCATCATAAGTGTCGGCGCAATGGGAGGGGCGTTTTCAAAGCTGGCCAGAATGAATCGATTCAGACAAACAATAGGTGTTTTACTGATCATTCTAGCCATTTTGTCCGCCCTGCCTTGGCTAAACCCTATGCGATTACAACACATATAAAAATTATTAAGACTAAAGAGGTTTCTATGCAACATTTTACAAAACTGATCGGCAATAACCCCGCCTTCGAGTCTGTGCTTAGAAGCGCAAAGGTTGTGGCTGCCACCGATGTTACCGTTCTCATCAAGGGCGACACAGGGACAGGAAAGGAAGTATTGGCAACTGCCTTGCAAAAGGAAAGCAAGCGTGCCGACAAGCCATTCATTACAGTCAACTGCGCCGCACTACCTGAAGGCATTGTTGAATCTGAATTATTTGGCCACCGCAAAGGCGCTTTCACCGGCGCTACCGGCAACAAAAAAGGTATTTTTCAATCTGCTGATGGCGGCACGCTGTTTTTAGACGAAGTCAACTCACTTCCTTTAGGTATTCAGGCGAAACTACTCCGCTTTCTGGAATCGGGCGAATGCTTTCCGGTCGGCGAAACCCAGCCTGATTTTGTCGATGTCCGGATAATTGCCGCTACCAATACTGATCTGACCAGACAAATTGACGAAGGAAGCTTCCGACAAGATTTATATTTTCGTTTAAATGTTGTGCCGCTGGAGATCCCGTCGTTAAAAGAACGAAAAGATGATATAGACTTACTTGCCAAATATTTTATCAATCATTTTGCTGAACAACATCAAATTGCACCTGCAATTTTGAGCAAACCCTCACTTAAAAAATTCCGCGGCTATGAATGGCCTGGAAATGTCAGAGAATTACGCAATGTTTGCGAACGCCTGGCCATCCTGCTTTCCGGCAGAACTATTCAACCAGAAAATCTGCCTCACGAATTCAGTTCACTTAAAATGGGTGATGCAACAACCGGCTTTAGTATCCCAGAAACAGGCTTCAGTCTGGACAACCTGGAGGCCGAATTGATTCATCAAGCCTTGTTAAAAACCAATGGCAACCGAAGCAAGTCTGCGCGTTTACTGGGCATTTCCCGAGATACACTACTATATCGCATCCAAAAACACGGACTGGCAACGCACTAACCTAGTAAAATTCAACACCCATAAATGAGTGCGTATGGGTGTTGAATTTATTCACATACGCGCAACCATTGTACCGTTATATTGTCACTACGACCAGCCGCTCTAAACATAGCCAATTGAGCCTGCTTCAACAAAACTTTTTTATTAACATTGGGCATCGCCAAGCGCCGAAACTCAGCTTCCTTGGTGAATTCCCAAAAACCATCGCTGCATAATATAAAGATTTCGCCTTTTTCTGCAGGCGAATAAACTTTGATTTCTGGCTCATAAGGTTTCAAGACATTGATACTGCGAGTCAAAAAGCTCTGCTCAGGGTGAACCCCCATCTGCTGCTCTGTTAAAGCGCCTTTTTCAAGCAAATCTTGCGTCTTTGAATGATCTCTGGTCCGCCACAATTGCACTCCGTTTTTTAACCGATACACTCTGGAGTCCCCACAATGCGCAACCACCAGAAGATCTTTTTGCATATATAAAATAGCGCATGTCGTATGAGCATCTATTGCCTCTTGATCATCGCCAAAAGCGATTTTCATTTTGTCAATAGTGGCATCAATCCACTTATACATCGCTTTTTCAGGATTTTCAGTAATAGCTTTGGTATAGGCAGGAGCCAACCCCACCAATCCCTTGCAAAAAAATCGCGACGCCTTCTCCCCGGCATGATGGCCACCCAAACCATCAGCAACCACAAATAATGCATAACGATCATTAACATCATTTTGCATATAATCCTGGTTGATTTTCCTGTTGCCGATCGAGGTCAACTGGTAATACTCTAGCTTCATAACCTCGCATTTCGCATAATTTGCTTTAAATCTCTTACTGTTTGACCCAAACCTGAAAATAGCGCCTGGGCAATAATTGAATGGCCAATATTCAATTCGACAATTTCAGGAATTTTACAAATCGCTTCAACATTGTGAAAATGCAATCCGTGCCCCGCATTAACCTGCAAACCCGCAGAATTCGCATATTCGGCTGCGTGTCTTATCCGCTCAAACTCTTGTTCTTGCAGCTCTACATTCACTGCATCTGCATAGCATCCGGTGTGAAGCTCCACAACCGGAGCAGCTGCTTCCACAGCCGCATCTATTTGACTCTCCTCTGGATCTATAAACAACGAAACTGCAATACCAGCATCTGCAAGTTTCCCACATGCTTTTATCATTCGCTCGGGATCCGTGACCACATCAAGTCCTCCTTCGGTCGTCAACTCTTCACGCTTTTCTGGCACTAGACAGCAAGCAAAAGGCTTGACCTTGCAAGCGATATTAAGCATTTCGTCAGTCACCGCCATTTCCAGATTTAATCGAGTGTGGATCATATCCTTCAGCAAATAGATATCTTTGTCCTGTATATGTCGCCTGTCTTCACGAAGATGCGCGGTGATGCTATCAGCGCCGGCCTGCTCAGCAACTAATGCAGCCTGAACAGGCTCCGGATACCTCGTACCTCTTACCTGCCTCAAGGTTGCGACGTGATCAATGTTGACGCCTAATAAAATAGGATTTTTTTGCATAGTTTATGACTGAAGATTTTTTTTAAATAAAGAACGACTTTTTAGTTGGTGACCCTGCAAATAAAAATCAATAACATAGCGCATTAATTTTTTTGACTCCATAAGTGTTTGCTTATTATCTAACTTTTTTCTTTCTAATGCTATCAATGATGATCCACTGATAAAACCATCTATTGATTCCACCGGACCTTGATCAGGAATGAAATAATATTTCTTTTCAGGAATAACATCTTGATTCTGACTGAAGTCGTGCGTTAATTGCAAACCGTAACCAAGATTTTCCAACAATTTTAATTCCAACAACCTCAATGATTTTTCCAAGTTTTCTGAATCAGTGTGTAAGTTATTAATAAAATCTCGATAAATCATAAATATTTCCGGACACGGGGCGTTACCATGCAAAAGATATGAGAGTAATTCATTGACATAAAACCCGCAATACAACGTCATCCCTTTTAGCGGAAAGGGAAGCGACTCAAGCTCGACATCAGACAGAATTCTTAATCCATCAGAATTCCCCACTAATGAAATCAACAAGGCATTAAAAGGCTGCAACAAAGCAGCTGTTTCGGTTGTTTTTTTGTTCTTGATGCCCTTGACCAGCAAAGCAAGCTTCCCGTGCCGCTGGGTTAAAACATCAACAATAAGACTGGATTCTCGATATGACCGGGAATTTAAAACAAAGGAGGGCTCCAGATAAACAGCATGATCATTCATTAAAACCTAAGCTTTGTAAAGCTCGTTCATTATCCGACCAGCCTTTTTTTACTTTAACCCACAATTGCAAGTAAACTTTTTTATGAATGAGGCTCTCGATATCTTTACGTGCATCAATACCAATTTTCTTCAATTTTTCACCTTGCTTGCCAATCACAATACTTTTCTGAGTACTGCGTTCCACCCATATCAAGCCATAAATTTTTGCCAATTTAGCATGCTCTTCATAACGCTCGATCTCTACCGTTATCGCATAGGGAAGCTCATCGCCCAACCTGCGGGTCAACTTTTCCCTAATAATTTCTGCAGCTAAAAAACGTTCAGTGCGATCAGTTATTTGATCTTCAGGATAAATCAGTTCCCCTTCTGGCAATAAATCCATAATTGCTGATTGCAATTGATCCAGGTTTTGACCTTTTAATGCTGAAACAGGAATTATTTGTGCAAACGGGAATTTTTCCTTGGCTTGTGCGAAAAAAGCCAGAATGTCCTCTTTGTTTTTTAATCGATCAATTTTATTGACGACCAGAATAACTGGAAGGCCGGCCGATTTTAATTTTTGAAAAATAACTTCATCATACGCTTGCCATGCCAGCCCATCTATTAACCACACTACCAGGTTAACGCCAGCCAAGGTGGTATCTGCGGTGCGATTCAAGTAACGATTCAAGGCCCGCTTTTCATGCTGGTGCATACCGGGCGTATCCAGGTAAATTGCTTGCCCTTTATCGGTTGTACTAATCCCTAAAATTCGATGCCTTGTTGTTTGAGGCTTTCTTGAGGTAATGCTTATTTTTTGGCCCAGCAAATGATTCATTAATGTTGATTTACCAACATTAGGACGCCCAATCAGCGCAACATAACCACAAGTCATCAAATTATAAATCCAGTTGTTTCAACATTTTTTCCGCCGCTGTTTGTTCAGCTTTTTTTCTTGATGCGCCTTCTCCAATCGATGATTCGGATACCAACGGAATCCGGCACTCAACCTGAAAAATCTGGGCGTGAGCAGCACCCGTCATCGATAACAAATTATATTCTGGCAAATCAAGTTTTCGAGATTGCATAAATTCCTGCAAGCGGGTTTTCGGATCTTTCTGCCAATCATCAAGCGATAAGCTTTTAATTTTATCAGCAAAAACATTTAAAACCCAATTCTGACTGGCATTTATACCTTGGTCTACCAATAAAGCACCAATAATTGCTTCCAGAGCATCAGATAAGATCGAATCTCGTCTGTAACCACCACTTTTTAATTCCCCTGAACCTAAAATCAGATAATCACCAATATTATTTTCCCTGGCCACTTCAGCCAATGCTCCCTGATTAACCAAATTGGCACGCAACCGGCTCAATACACCCTCACTGGCTTCAGGAAATTTTTCAAACAACTTTTTTGCAATAACAAACCCCAGCACTGAATCGCCCAAAAACTCTAGTCGCTCATTATTCCCGTTGCCGGCACTACGGTGAGTTAACGCCATTACAAATAACTTCGGATTATTAAATTCTAACTGAAGTTTTTTACAAAGCTCGGCAGGGTCTCTTGTCACGTTTCACCCGCCTCAAATCCATCATGAAATTCTACCAAAACGCTTAAATTGCCAACCAGTTTTTCTACTACTTCATACTCGATATCAACTTTAAGATAATTTCCTTCTTTTATAATGCTGATATCGTCATCTTCAATGTCATAGACATAGTTGAAATTAAATCTTTTCTTCAACGAAGACAAAACTTCACTTTTACTTTTAAATTGGATGTCCGTCGTTTCCTCTACAGCAGCTAAAGCATTAACCACCTTGGCATGATCCATATAAATGGGCGCAATTTTTAAAATCAAGAGAGTAAAAAAGGCAATCAGCCCCAAAATAAGCACAATTGAGATCATCGTTAATCCCTGTTGTTGCCTACGGTATCGTCTAGTCATTTTTCATCTACCTAATCAAGTTTCCTCTACACTCCTTAAGTGTAGTTGCTTCTTAACTTTTATCCTTGATTTTTAATGATCTGTCAGAAAAAACACCTCTACAACAATACCTTGTGTTCGACTTCTGATTGTTTGTCTTATTTCAGCATTGTGCCTATTCTATCGAAACCAATTCCTTTATATTCCCAATCCCAACTCATCCAGATAAAAAAAGCCCTGCCCACTAAATTTTCCTCTGGGACAGTTCCCCAATAGCGGCTATCATTACTGTTATCGCGATTATCTCCCATCATAAAATAATGCCCTTCTGGAACCACATTAACACTTTCTATTGAAGGCGCTTGATTCAGCGTCAAAATTTTATGCTCGACCGTACCCAAATCTTCAAGCATCAAATTAGCGCCAGTCATATTTTTTCCTTTTCCCACGCCTTGGTATATCCCCAAAGGGGCATACTTCATCCTTTTGCCATTGATATAAACCTGTTTGTTATAGTAAGCCACTCGATCGCCTGGTAGGCCAATTACCCTCTTTATGTAATCAACGGAGGGGTTTTTGGGATAACGAAACACCACAATATCTCCCCGCTTTGGCTCACCCATTTCGATGATTTTAGTGTTCAAAACCGGCAATCTGACGCCATAGGTGAACTTATTGACCAAAATAAAATCGCCAATCAATAAGGTCGGCATCATTGATCCAGAAGGAATCCTGAACGGCTCCACCAAAAAAGAACGCAAAATCAAAACAATCAACACAATCGGGAAAAACGAGTGCGCATATTCCACGATTATTGGTTCTTTATGATCCGGCTTAACTTCTTGCCCGGTGTATCTCAGATAAAGTAAATAGCCGCCCCAAATAACGCCGGTTACAATTGTTGCTATGACTAAAAAAAAGGAAAAATCAAAATCCATAATCTTGTTGTTTAATGGTGAGAAAAAGTATGTGGAACAAGGTTAATCCTTGTTGACTTGTAAAACTGCTAAAAAGGCATCTTGGGGAATTTCAATTTTACCGACCTGTTTCATGCGCTTTTTGCCTGCCTTCTGCTTTTCTAACAGCTTTTTCTTACGCGTGATATCCCCGCCGTAACACTTTGCAGTCACATTTTTACGCATTGCTTTAACGGTTGAACGGGCAATAATTTTTGATCCAATGGCCGCCTGGATAGCCACTTCATACATTTGTCTTGGAATTAATTCTTTCATTTTCTCTACCAGCTCGCGACCTCTGGTTTGACTTAAATCACGATGAACAATAATAGAAAGCGCATCAACCCGATCACCATTAATGAGCACATCCAGTTTCACCAGATTGGCCTCCTGAAAGCGTTTAAACTCATAATCAAAAGAAGCAAAACCACGACTTACTGACTTTAGTCGATCAAAAAAATCCAGAACAACTTCGCTCAAGGGCAGTTCATAGCTTAAAGAAACCTGAGAACCCAGATATTGCATATCCTTTTGAACACCTCGTTTTTCAATACAAAGGGTAATCACACTTCCCAAATATTCCTGTGGCACCAAAATATTGGCCTGAATAATTGGCTCACGAATCTCCTTAATGGTTCCAGGATCTGGTAATTTTGCCGGGTTATCCACCATAATGATTTCACCATTATGGCTTTCAACCTCATAAATCACGGTAGGCGCAGTGGTTATCAAGTCAACGTTATATTCCCGCTCCAGCCGCTCCTGGATAATTTCCATGTGCAGCATTCCAAGAAATCCACAGCGAAAACCAAAGCCTAACGCCTCAGAAGTCTCAGGTTCAAAATGCAGAGCGGCATCATTCAGACGCAACTTGTCCAGAGACTCTCTCAATGCACCATAATCATCAGCATTGACTGGGAAAAGTCCTGCAAAAACACGCGGTTGAACCTGCTGAAATCCGGCCAAAGGCTCTTGCGCAGGATTATCGGTTAGCGTAATGGTATCACCTACCGGCGCACCGTAAATATCTTTTATTCCTGCAACGATGAATCCCACTTCACCCGTTTTTAATTCATCCATTTCGGTTCTTTTAGGCGTAAAGACTCCGACACTTTCAGCCAGAAAAGACTTACCCGTTGACATGACCGTGATTTTTTGTTTTCGCCTCAAACTACCATTGACAATTCGTACCAGTGAAACAACTCCCAAATAGCTATCAAACCAGGAATCGATAATCAACGCCTGCAAAGGCGCTTTTTCATCCCCACTGGGAGAAGGAATTTCTTCAATGAGCTGTTCCAAAACATCTTCCACCCCAATCCCTGTTTTTGCACTAATTTTTATTGCATTATCTGCAGGAATACCGATGACCTCTTCAATTTCCTTAATGACCCGTTCCGGCTCTGCTGAAGGCAAATCTATCTTGTTTAACACAGGCACCACTTCAAGCCCTTGGTCGATCGCGGTATAACAATTTGCCACGCTTTGAGCTTCCACCCCTTGAGCCGCATCTACAACTAACAAGGCGCCCTCACAGGCTGCCAAAGACCGCGAAACTTCATAAGAAAAATCCACATGCCCTGGCGTATCAATGAAATTAAGCTGATAAAGCTCACCGTCTTTAGCCTGATAATTTAAGGTAACGCTTTGTGCCTTAATGGTAATTCCTCGCTCCCGTTCCAGATCCATTGAATCCAGAACCTGGGTAGCCATTTCCCGTTCGGTCAGACCACCGCATATTTGGATAAAACGATCAGCCAATGTCGACTTACCATGATCTATATGAGCAATAATGGAGAAATTTCTTATGTGTTTTAAATCCACGCTTTAATTTATAATTTGATCGCTAAAAATACTGGACTGCCTCGCCGTTGTATCAGTACTGCAACTGATTTTCCGGTTGGCAGCGAACTGGTTATTTTATCAAAATCAGCCACATCGCGAACGATATTATTCTTGACCTGCAAAATCACATCCCCAACCGCAATACCGGCATCCCGGGCAGGCCCTTTGCTTACCCGCTGAACTAACACACCATTTTTCTCAACCTGAAACTGCTCTCTCAGCTCACTCGTTAAATCGGAGATAGCAATCCCGAAACGTTTATTGATTTTTTCACCTGGCTTCGCATCTTGGGCCAGATGGATTTCTTTCTGCTCGGGTAGCAAACCTACTTTAACTTTGATAGTCTCCAGATCACCTTTCCTTATCACCTTCATCTGAACATTTTTTTTCAAAGGCGTCATCCCAACTATCGGTGGCAATTCAGCAGACACCTCAATTTTCTTGTCGTCAAATGCCACAATAATATCACCAACCTGAATGCCAGCAGCTTTGGCAGGACTATTTGGCATCACTCTCGCCACCAATGCACCATGCGGCCTTTTCATGCCAAATGATTCGGCCAGTTCCCTGGTTACATCTTGAATTTGCACGCCCAGCCATCCCCTCTGAACCTTGCCGCTTTTTTTAAGCTGATCAACAACATTCATCACTACATTGATCGGGATAGCAAAAGACAACCCCATATATCCGCCAGTCCTGCTATAAATCTGGGAGTTCATACCAACAACTTCCCCCTTCATATTGAATAACGGACCGCCAGAATTACCTGGATTGATTGCCACATCGGTCTGAATAAATGGCACATAATTATCGCCCGGCAAACTGCGGCCCTTTGCACTGACAATCCCAGCAGTCACTGATTGATCAAATCCAAATGGACTGCCAATCGCCAAAACCCATTCACCCACTTTGAGTTGCTCCGCAGATCCAATACTAACGACAGGAAGATTTTTAGCGTCCATTTTTAACAACGCCACATCGGCGCGTGGATCAGAACCAACCAGTTTGGCTTCCAGCTCGCGGCGATCAGATAGTTTAACAATGATTTCATCCGCATCTTTAACAACATGATGATTGGTCAAAACATAGCCATCATCAGAAATAATAAAACCTGAACCCAATGACTTAGACTCTCGCGGAACACCCCCAGGCCCACCGAATTCCGGATGTCCCTGGAAAAAGCGCTTTAGAAAATCATCTAATGGAGCACCCTCCGGTATCTGTGGAATTTCCGCCATTTGCTCGGGCGCTTCATTTTTTTGAACCCGACTGACATTAACAACTGCCTCGCCCTTATCTTCCACCATTTGGGTAAAATCAGGCAATTGAGCCAATGCCGGTTCATTAATAACACTTATCCCTAAAAATAACAGGGTAGAAAAAATTTTAAACATAGTATCTCCATTTAAACGCATCCATCGACATCATAAAACCACCTAAAAAAATGATCCAAACAAGAAAACCAATGAAACTAAAATAAATTGCATTGTTTATACTTCGCGCGGTCACGGATGCGGATTTCTAACGACTGAGTTTTTGCCGATAACTGCGTTACTAAAACAGTTGCGTAGCTTGCTATGCGCCTGTTTTAGTGCCTTGCTCTCGACAAAAATCAGTGTGCTATAAATTCCGCATCCGTGACCGCGCGAAGTATAGCAAAAAAAGATAAGCTTCCGTGAGGTTTCAGCTCTCGCTGAAGGGCGCAATACGGCGTTAAAAGCAGACTCAAATTACTCACTTTTTCACGCATGCTGTACAAAATTTAGGCGCTTTTGCCTTGAACTGATTCTTGAAATATTTCCTAAGGAATATTCAGACCTGACGATTTTTCA
>CAZGYJ010000026.1:0-24835 GCA_964530345.1 uncultured Methylomonas sp. | reverse complement strand
TTTGTCAAATTTCAGGTTCCCACTCCCCCCACTCCCCGAACAAAAAGCCATCGTCGCCAAAGTCGAAAAACTGCTCGCCCTCTGCGACCAACTGGAAAGCCAAATCACCCGCAACCAACGCCACGCAGAACAATTAATGCAGGCCGTACTAATGGAAGCTTTTTCTCAGCAGAATGAAATCACTGATCCGTCCATCCGGCAGGCGGGGCCGGTTGCCGCTAATGTATAGAGAGTACCAATGGTGAATGAGATATGTGTTGCTACGCAGGAGAGCAGGGGCCAGCGTATGCCCAATTTCCCTGCTGATTATTTGGATATTTCTATTGCTGAGCAGAAACTGGATTTGGTTAAGCAAGGACGGATTGTGACTTCCTATTCGGTCTCGACAGCCCTCAATGGCCCAGGTGAGCAAATGGGCAGTGAATGTACGCCAACCGGGTGGCATCAAATCAGAGCCAAGATTGGTGCAACACAGCCACTCAATAGCGTATTTGTTGGTCGACGGCCAACCGGGGAAATTTATAATACCAGTCTGGCCCGGAAACATCCTGACCGTGATTGGATATTGTCGAGAATTCTCTGGTTAGGTGGTCTCGAGCCGGGAAAAAATCGATATGGTCAGGTTGATTCAAGCTGGCGATATATTTATATTCATGGCTGTCCAGACGAATTAATGACCGGCAAGCCCGAATCTCATGGATGTGTGCGTATGAAAAATCAAGACATTGTTGAATTATTCGAGCAGGTGAATGTCGGCATGCCCATATATATTCATATCTGACTGATCTATGAAACGTTGGGTTATTGGTATCGAATATGATGGCAGTCATTTTTCCGGCTGGCAGTGGCAAACCGGGAAAAGGACGGTTCAGGCCGAACTGGAAAAGGCGCTTGCAAAAGTGGCAAACCAGCCAATATCTGTTATTTGTGCAGGACGGACAGATGCCGGCGTGCATGCTTTGGAGCAGATTGCCCATTTTGACACGACTGCCAAGCGTGATTCGTATAGTTGGTTGATGGGCGGTAATACGCAATTGCCAGATGATATTCGCATACTCTGGGTTAAACAAGCGGTTGATGATTTTCATGCCCGTTACAGCGCAATTGCCCGCTTCTATCGCTATATTATTATTAATCGAAAAATGAAATCAGCGCTTAGGCCAACACAGATGACCTGGTGTTATGAGCCTTTGGATGTTGAAAAGATGCACCAGGCGGCTCAGTATCTGGTTGGCGAGCATGATTTTTCATCATTCCGGGCGCAAGGATGTCAGTCAAAAAGCCCAAGTCGCATGATGCATTTTATTGATGTTTATCGTCAGGGCGAGCAAGTCATTATGGATATCTGCGCCAATGCTTTTGTTCATCACATGGTCAGAAATATTGCCGGTGTGTTAATGGCGATTGGAGCCGGCCAAAAACCTTTGGACTGGACTGCCCAGTTGCTGGAAATTAAAGACAGGGATAAAGCCGGGATAACAGCAAAGCCGCACGGTTTATATTTAGGCGCAGTTTTTTATCCTGAAAAATATGAAATTGTTAAACATCCTGTTTTTGCAAAGTTGCCGGCTGATGTCAAACGCTTTGACTGAAATAGGGAAACCAGGCAGTTCGACAGAGCAGATCAAAACAATTTATCTGTTTTCTTCAGTTTTTGTCATGTACAAAGAGTAGGTATAATGGAGGGTTTAAATGCTTTGAGGGATGGTTTTGTTGGTGGCAACTGGCAGGCTTGTACATTCAGGGCCATATATTACGTTTATAAACCAGAAAGAATGATATGTCAGATGTCAATTTAGTAAATGAAATCAACAGGCGCAGAACTTTCGCCATTATTTCTCACCCGGATGCCGGTAAAACCACGATTACTGAAAAACTGCTGTTATATGGCGGCGCCATTCAGATGGCAGGATCTGTAAAGGGGAGAAAAGCGGCGCGTCATGCAACTTCCGACTGGATGGAAATGGAAAAGGAACGGGGTATTTCGGTTACTACTTCTGTGATGCAGTTTGAACACAAAAATTGTATTCTTAATTTGCTGGATACCCCAGGACACGAAGATTTTTCGGAAGATACTTATCGAACTTTGACAGCCGTTGATTCTGCGTTGATGGTAATTGATGTTGCCAAAGGCGTAGAAGATCGTACTATTAAATTAATGGAGGTGTGCCGACTCAGAGATACGCCTATTCTGACGTTTATTAACAAGCTGGATAGAGAGGGGCGCGAGCCAATCGAGTTACTGGATGAAGTGGAAACCATCCTGAAAATTAATTGTGCGCCTATGACCTGGCCAATCGGTATGGGTAAGCGTTTTAAAGGTGTTTATCATTTATATACGGATACTACACATTTATTCAGTCCAACGCATGGTGGAAAAATTGCTGAAGCTGAAGTAATTCAGGGCCTGGACTCTCCAAAAATGGATCAATTGCTGGGTGATCAGGCAGAAGAATTGCGTGAAGAAATTGAATTGGTGAAAGGCGCCAGCCATGAATTTGATCTTGACAGCTATCTTGAAGGAACCCAAACACCGGTTTTCTTTGGATCGGCCATTAATAATTTCGGCATTCTTGAGCTCTTGGATGCGTTTGCTGATTTTGCACCGCCACCAAAACCAAGAGAAGCGGAACAGCGTACCATTCTGCCGGGTGAGTCAAAATTTACCGGCTTTGTATTTAAGGTTCAGGCCAATATGGATCCTGCCCATCGTGATCGGGTTGCCTTTGTCCGGGTTTGTTCGGGGAAGTTTGATAAAGGTATGAAGATTAATCATGTTCGTATTGGCAAAAACATTCAGGTTGGCAATGCCATTACCTTTCAAGCTGCCAGCAGGAAAAATATTGAAGAAGCGTACTCCGGTGACATTATTGGTTTGCACAATCACGGTACCATTCAGGTTGGAGACACATTTTCTCAGGGAGAGGTTTTAAAATTTGGTGGTATCCCTTATTTTGCGCCGGAATTATTTAGGCGCGTGGTTCTGAAAGATCCGTTGCGCTCCAAAGCGTTACAAAAAGGTTTGGTGCAATTGACAGAAGAAGGAGCGACTCAGCTTTTCAAACCGTTAAAAAACAATGATTTGATTCTGGGCGCTGTTGGAGTTTTGCAATTTGACGTGACCGCGCATCGTTTAAAGACTGAATATAATGTTGAGTGCGTGTATGACAATATTTCAATCACAACCGCGCGTTGGGTAACTGCCAATGATCCGGCCAAACTTGAGGAATTCAAGAAAAAAGCATTTGAAAATCTGGCTGAAGATGGCGGTGGTTTTTTGGTTTATCTGGCAACAAGCAGAGTTAATTTACAATTAACTGAAGAACGCTGGCCCGATATTAATTTTAGTGCGACACGTGAATTATAGGGAGGATTGTTACAGGAAAAATAAAAGGCAATCAATAAAAAATTTTCAGGGTAATAAAAAATGGATAGTTACATCATAAGAAAAAAAACTATTGCTGCTTTGAATGGGCAAAAAAAGACTCATTTTCTAAATTCTAAAGCTAAAAGGCTGGATAAATCTTTAGGGGATTTAACGGGGCTGACTGGGCTGGGATTTCATATTGTTGAGATTAAACCCGGTTGTAAATCATCGGAATATCATCGTCATCTTTTTGAAGACGAATGTATTTATATTTTGCAAGGGGAGGCAACAGTAAGAATTGGCGATCATAAAAGAAAAGTCGGTATTGGCGATTTCATCGGTTTTAGAGCTGGCGGCATGGCTCATCAATTAATTAATGACGGGCAGATAGTCCTTAAATATATCGTTGCTGGGCAGCGTCTTGCCCGGGATATTGTGGAGTATCCTGAAAAAGCCAAGAGATTGTATCGTGAACATGGGCAATCTGTTAATTTGGTCAATATCAAGCGTGGTTGTTGCCGGGTAAAAAAAGCTGTTGAACAAAGCCTTTAATCGAAGCTTTTGTGTTGCGCCAATGCTTGATTGGACTGATCGACACTGCCGGTTTTTTTACCGGATTATGTCTAAACATGCTGTTTTATATACCGAAATGGTGACCACAGGCGCATTAATTTATGGTGACCGGAAGCGATTTTTGCAATTTAATTCAGAGGAACATCCAGTTGCCTTGCAATTAGGTGGCAGCGATCCGGCGGATTTACAGATATGTGCAAAAATGGCGGAGGACTTTGGTTATGATGAGGTTAATCTAAATGTCGGCTGCCCCAGCGATAGAGTTCAAAATGGCCGTTTCGGCGCCTGTCTGATGGCAGAACCCGATCGAGTTGCTGAATGTGTTGCTGCGATGAAAGATGCGGTTTCAATTCCGGTGACGATTAAATCAAGAATTGGTATTGACGATCTGGATTCTTATGCAGATTTAGCTAAGTTTGTTGCAGTTATTTCCAGCGCCGGATGCAAGACATTCATCATCCATGCAAGAAAAGCATGGCTGAGCGGCCTGTCGCCAAAACAAAACCGGGAAATACCACCTTTACGATATGACCGGGTTTTTCAAATCAAACAGGATTTTCCGAATCTGGAAATTATTATTAATGGCGGAATTGTAACGCTTGAACAGGCAAAATCAATGCTTGATTCCGTTAATGGAGTCATGATTGGCCGTGAGATTTACCAAAAACCGTTTCTGTTGGCTGCTGTCGACGAAGTTTTTTTTCACGGTACAGAAAAAGTTCATTCACGTGTCGAGGTGGTTTTACAATTAATCCCGTATATTCAACAGCAACTTAAGCTGGGTATTCGATTAAACAGTATTTCAAGACATATTCTTGGGCTGTTTCATGGTCAACCTGGTGCAAAAAACTGGCGTCGCTATATCAGTGAACATGCATGTAAATCTGATGCTGATGAAAATGTTATCCTGGCGGCATTAAATTTTGTGCAGTGATAAGTTATACTGAACCGCTATTAATTTTTACAGAGATGAGTAAATGGAAGAATATTTTTCCAAGATTATTGAAGCAATTGGCGAAGATATAACCCGGGAAGGATTGGTTGACACCCCTAAACGGGCGGCTACTGCCTTCAAGTTTTTGAATGATGGTTATGAAAAAAATCTGGATGATGTGTTAAACGGAGCAATTTTTGAGGCGGATACCGAGGATATGGTCATCGTTAAAGACATTGAACTGTTTTCCTTGTGTGAGCATCATTTGTTGCCGTTTATCGGTAAATGCCATATCGCTTATTTGCCTAATGGCAAAGTTTTAGGTTTATCCAAACTGGCCCGGATTGTCGATATGTTTGCCAAACGGCTTCAAATTCAGGAAAAATTGACCAAACAAATAGCTGACACGGTTTCAGAAGCCATTGGAGCAAAAGGCGTAGCCGTGGTTATTGAAGCCAAGCATTTATGTATGATGATGCGAGGAGTCGAGAAACAAAATTCAGTGATGACAACTTCTGTTATGCTGGGTCAATTCCGTGCCAGCAGCAGTACCCGATCTGAATTTTTAAGTCTGATTGATCGCTGACGGTGACATCAGATTCAGGATCTGCAATAAAAAAAGCCGGAGTGTTGCTGGTGAATTTAGGTTCACCTGCGGCGCCTACCCGGTCTGCAGTTAGAAGTTATCTGAAGGATTTTTTATCTGATTCTCGTGTCGTTAATTTACCACGCGCGCTATGGTGGTTAATTCTACATTTTGTGGTATTGCCTTTTCGCTCAGGAAAATCGGCTAAATCCTATCGGAAAATTTGGTGCGATCAAGGGGCGCCACTCATTTTTTATACCGGTCAGTTAACTGAAAAACTGACTTCAAGCTTCAAAAGCATGCCAATTCAAGTAGAAATGGCGATGCGATATGGCCAACCTGAAATTACCCAAAAATTGAAGTCATTTCAAAAACAGGGTATTTCCCGCTTGGTTGTCATCCCCTTATATCCTCAGTATTCGTCAACAACAACAGCTTCAGTGTTTGATGTGGTTTGCAAGTTTTATGGACGGGAGAAATACATTCCAGAGCTGCATTTTGTCAATGACTATTATCAAAATCCGCTTTATATTAAGGCTGTAGCGGATAAAATTAATATGCATTGGTCGCAAACGGAAAAGGCAGAGTTATTGCTTTTATCTTTTCATGGCTTGCCCGCAAAACTTTCTGAATGGGGCGATCCGTATGCAGAACAATGTCATCGCACCGCAAAATTAATTGCTGAACGACTGCAACTGGCAGAAAAAGACTGGAAAATTGTATTCCAGTCTCGCTTTGGCAAAGCGGAATGGCTTCAGCCTTATTGTGTCAATACCTTATGTGAGTTACCAGAACAGGGGATTAAACGTGTTGATATTGTTTGTCCTGGATTCGCTGTCGATTGTCTGGAGACACTCGAGGAAATTAATATGACTAATAAGAAAATTTTTCTTGAAGCTGGCGGGGAATCCTATCAATATATTTCTGCTTTGAATGCAGATAGAAGCCAAATTGAAATGCTGAAAAGTTTGATTTCGTCCAATATTTAGGTGCAAAAATGTCTAGAGCTTATCCCGAAAACTGTCCATTATGCCGTTTAATGAGAAGTCTTGCTTTTACTGGTGTTGGTATGGGGCTGGGAGGGGGGGTGGCTTACTTGCTAGGCGCATCTAAAGAAAATATTATGATGTCTGGCATTTTTGTTGCTGCAGTTATCGTGTTTGGTCTGATGGGGAAAAAATAATGAAAAAAACCATTTTGCAAAACTGGACAGGAGAGTGGCCGGAAGTTCGATCTACTCAGCCTTTACCTACGGGAGAAGGCGTCATCGATGAGGCCACTTTCAGAACAATAGAAGTTGATGAACTGTTTGATAAAGTCAACCATGCTGAAACATTGGTTGGTCAGGCAGTCTTGTATCGTTCCTTAACTCGCCCAGATGATAACCTTGAGCAGCTGAAGGAAAAACAGGATGCAGTAACAGAAATACAAAACAATCCTGAACTTAAAAAAAGTTTACAGGATCTTGTCAATAATGCGGTTGAAGGCGAAAAAAGTTTTTATTTATTATTATTTGGCCAATTTCTCGGTGCAATGGGTACTGCGCGTGAAGAAAATGAAATAGAAGGATTTGGCTACGTGCAATATATCCGGGGAATGCGGTTTCTCCAGGAGTTCGTTAATCGCGTAAAAGCATTTCAAACGCCAGACAGCACATATCTAAAAGCAGTGTTGCAAAAAATTCATGACTTCTCAAAAACTAGAAATTATGAGCTTGCAGTCGGTCCGGCTTATATTTCAGAACAGGGAATTCAAAGCAAAACTGAACGCAAAGGAAAATTTACCCCGGCGGTTATTTTTAGACCGACACTATTTAAACCGCTTTTTATGTTATCTGTTTTTGTCATTATTTGGTTCTTTTTGCATATTTTTCCTAGCGACATGTTCAATTTTTCCAAAGAATCAATTCCGGTCGCCTCAATATTCTTTATTCCTTTATTGTTGGTTTATATTCCAATTGTTGGAGGATTTGACCGGGATCATGCCATCATTCCAATACGAGATATTTTCAGGCAATCTGAGGATGTTGCTGAAGCATTGGATGCCTTAGGTCAGCTTGATGAGCTATTATCATTTACCAAATATGCTGAAGCTTTTGGTGGTGAAATGGTTCTACCCGAATTAATCACTGCGTCCCACCATAAGCTTGAGTTACAGAATGCCAAAAATCCGGTTTTAGGTAAAGCTAACCCTGATTATGTCGGAAATGACCTGAGTTTGGATAAGGATCGGCTGATTTTTATTACTGGCCCTAATAGTGGTGGAAAAACCGCTTTTTGTAAAACCGTTACCCAAATCCAACTGCTAACCCAAATCGGATGTTTTGTTCCTGCTGACCGCGCTGTTTTAACAGTAGCAGATAGAATTTTCTACCAGGCGCCAGAAATTAGTCATCTGGATGACGGAGAAGGGCGGTTCGGAACAGAACTTAAACGAACTAAAAACATTTTTTTAAGTTGCACGTCGCAAAGTCTGGTCGTTCTTGATGAATTATCTGAAGGGACGACATTTGAGGAAAAAATGGCGACTTCAATTACTGTTCTTGATGGGTTTATCAAAAAAGGCTGTAGTACCTTGCTGATAACCCATAATCATCAGTTGGTCGATCACTTTATTAATCAAAAAATGGGTCAGGCACGACAAGTTGAATTCAAGGGTGACGCACCAACATATAGATTAGTCATGGGTATTTCCCGCGTAAGCCATGCAGAACGAATTGCAAAAAAAATCGGCTTTGCGAAAGCAGATATTGAAAAATATCTAAAAAGACAATAATAAGCTATGTGGTGTAAAAACTGTTTAATATCCTGCCCCCTGTTATCCACATTGAAATTACTGAGCCAGGTAAAGATTAAAACAAAAACGGCTGAAAAAGTGTAACTTAGTGTGGGGTATAGGTATTTTGAACCTACTTTTTACCATATTGCCTATTCCGGTTTGGGCTTGAACAGGCGCCTAGAAACAAAAACAAATACTTGCTCAGAATCACACTATTCGTTACAAGATTGTGACACTGGTCTTTTTGTGGGCATTTAATGCCTTAGTACAACAATAATTACTATTTTTTGTACTAGCCTTAGATAAAGTTATTATTCGACTTTAAATGTCTATGATGCCAAAGTTACTTTTAAGCAAAATTTTTTTTGTGTCCAGTCTATTTTACAGTGGACTTGCAAGCGCTGACGTTTACAAATATGTCTCGCATGATGGACGGGTGTATTTTTCAGATAGTCCAAAGCATTCTGGGTATAAGCGTGTCATTAAAAGCAAGATAAAGCCGCGAAAAGTTGCTAGCCGCCGTAGTTTCCGCTCTCTCAATAAAAATAAAAAAAAGTATGATTCCCTGATTAAGAAAATCGCATCTAAGCATAAAATTGATCCGAAATTATTGCACGCTATCATTAGGGCTGAATCTGCCTACAACCCTAATGCGGTTTCCAGAGTAGGTGCGGTTGGCTTAATGCAACTCATGCCTGCTACTGCAAAACGTTATGGTGTAAAAAATCGCCGCAATCCAAAACAAAATATCACTGGTGGAACCCGCTATTTAAAGGACTTGTTAAAGATGTTTAATTCCAATCTGAAATTAGCGGTAGCCGCATATAATGCTGGAGAACATGCCGTTATCAAGTATCGGAATTCCATTCCCCCTTATCGGGAAACTCGCAATTATGTCAAAAAAGTTCTACGCTTTTATCAACAAACCAGTTGAATATGAATCACCAGACAATAGAGCTTTTTTCTCTTCCAGATACTTTCTTTCAGCTAAGTAAAATGCTGAATGATCCTCGTTATACTGCCGATGACTTTGGTTCTGTAATAAGTAAGGATCCTGCATTAAGCATCAGGTTGTTAAAAATCGTAAATAGTCCTTATTATGGTTTTCCATCCCGAATTGATACGATCAGCAGGGCAATAACAATAGTTGGCATAGATGATTTACAAAACCTGATTTTAGCAACATCTGTTGTTGACACGTTTGATAGTATTCCTGATGATTTGGTGGACATGACCAGTTTTTGGTTTCGAAGCGTTAATTGTGCTGTCATAGCAAAAATTTTGGCCGAGAAATGCGCTGTTCTTCATGCTGAGCGCTTGTTTATTGCTGGTTTATTGCATGATATTGGTTCTTTGATAATTTACTCTCAGTTTCCTGAAGAATCGAAAAAAATCCTGGAAAAATCAAATTATGATAGGCAACAAATCGTTGCATTAGAAAATCAAATGATTGGATTCAGCCACATTGATGTAGGTGCTGAATTATTAAGACATTGGGGCCTTCCAGACTCTTTGTCTGAAAGTGTCATGAATTATATGAGGCCTGAAAATGCAGGGCAATATCAATATGATGCCTGTATTTTAAATCTGGCAACATTTCTATGTGATTTAGTCGCGCCCTTTGATAAAATTGCTGAAATCGTAGCAAAAATTTCTAAGCAGGTGTTTTCGATACTTTCAATAAATCACGAGGATATCGAAGAAATATTATTAAAATCTGAACAAGAGTTATCTCTGGTGTTTTCTATGTTAGTTCCTAATCAAAATTCCACGTAACTATTCAGCGTATTTATAGATTCAATATCAGTAACTTATTCCAGAAGACGCCGTAAATACGTCCCTGTAGGCTTGGTTGTGTCATCCATGACACATACACTTCTTCCATAAGTCACTGATATTGAGTGATTCTAGATAAATTAAATATGCTGAATAGTTACAATTCCACTTAAAC
The DNA here is from genome assembly GCA_964530345.1 of uncultured Methylomonas sp. Taxonomy (GTDB): domain Bacteria; phylum Pseudomonadota; class Gammaproteobacteria; order Methylococcales; family Methylomonadaceae; genus JALSJK01. The sequence continues at coordinate 14,646 of CAZGYJ010000026.1, read as the reverse complement.
AATTAAAGGCAATCAACCTAATATTTTTATTCCAAATTCTGTTAATAAATCGATTAGTTTGATTACTGGCAGACCAATCAGCGAATTGGGGTCATCACCGTCAATTTTTTTAATTAAAGCAATGCCCAATCCTTCTGATTTAAATGATCCAGCACAGTGATAAGGTTTATCTAGGTCTACATAAGTTTCTATTTCAGCTGGCGATAATGTTCTAAATGTCGCTGAGCAATAATCAATCTCCTTTTTGATTTTTTTTGAATGTGAATCAAATACACAAACAGCTGTATAAAAATTTACCGTTTTTCCCGAAATCATTGTTAATTGTTGGGTGGAACGAGCCCGGTTTCCTGGTTTGTTCAGTTGTTGTCCATTAAAATAGGCGACCTGATCAGAACCAATAATCAAATGATTATTAAATCGTTGTTGTAGCGCCAAGGCCTTTTCTTGTGCTAAACGTAGTGCCTGTTGCTGTGGTGATTCATGATTTTTCGCTTGCTCATCAATTTCCGGGGCAACAGCGGTAAATTCAATATTAATTTTGCTTAATAATTGTTGCCGGTATAGCGAACTTGATGCCAAGATTATTTTTTTATCTTTATCCATGAATAATTTTTTAAATTGACCTGGTTATTAAATCCATATATTATTAGTCAGTTATGTTAGATCGATTACCTAGATTCATTGATCCAGTACTTTATGCTGATAGAGCAAGGGAGTTGGCTGGTGAAATTGAATTAGTCCATTTTGAAAGATTGGAAGATATTTTAGCAAATCAAAATGGTAGGGTAATCATAGAATTGTCGTTTTATAAAGAAAAAAAACTTGCTTCAATTTTGGGCAAGATTAGTGCAAATTTAAACCTTAAATGTCAAAACTGCTTGGACATTTTGCCGTGGAGTTGTCAAACCACATTTATGTTGGGCTTGGTTCACTCATTGGATGAGGCAAGTCGGTTACCGCCAGGCTATGAGCCTTTTTTGATTAAGGACCAAGAAAAAATTGCGCTAACGACCATAATTGAGGAAGAGTTGTTGTTGACAATACCAGAGTATCCCAAACATAGACATAATTGTTTGGACATTAGACAATATGACAACAAAGATACTCTAATAAATACTGAACCGACAAAATCTGATAATCCATTTTCTGTTTTAGCAACTTTAAAAAAATCTGGAGATTAATTAATGGCTGTACAAAAAAGTAAGGTAACTCGCTCAAGACGAGGACAACGTCGCTCACATGACTCTTTAACTAGTCAAACACTTTCACAAGATCCTTTAACAGGTGAAACTCATTTACGCCATCATGTCACTCCTGATGGAATGTATAAAGGCAGGCAGATAGTTCCTAGCAAAGAAGATTGATTTGCTTTTTTGACTTTAAGAACTTGCTACAAGATGCATAGTTAACAAACCGAAGCATTAACAAAATTCTTCTGTTAACTTTGTTGTTATGGAAAGGCCCTTATTGCTGGGTTTTCTCTATCTAGCAAGATTTTCCAGCCAGAATTTTCTCTGACTTTAAATCTTTATTTTTCTGAGTAGATCCTAACGGTGCATTTAATTATTGCTGTTGACGCAATGGGGGGGGACTTTGGTCCTGAAGTTACCATACCCGCATCACTTGAATGTCTGAAAAAAAATGTAAATCTTTCTTTAATTTTAGTGGGGGATGAGCTGATTTTAAAAAGCTCGCTCGCTGAAAAAATTAGTGAGTTTTCAGGAAGATTAAGTATCCAGCATGCTTCAGAATGTGTTGAAATGCATGAGTCTCCTTCAAAAGCGCTAAAAAACAAGAAAGATTCATCGATGCGTGTCGCCATTAATTTAGTTCGGGATGGCAAAGCAGCAGCTTGCGTCAGTGCTGGGAATACCGGGGCTTTGATGGCAACGGCGCGGTTTGTTTTGAAAATGATTCCAGGAATTGATCGGCCAGCAATAATTTCCACTATTCCTTCAATCCATGGCCATACGCACGTTTTAGATCTTGGCGGCAATGTCGATTCTTCAGCTGAGCAATTGTTTCAGTTTGGAATTATGGGTGCCGAGGTTGTAAAAGCAGTCGATAACATTGATAATCCTGAAGTAGGTTTGCTCAATATTGGCGAAGAAGAGACTAAAGGTAATGAACAAGTCAAGGCTGCTTCAAAGTTAATGGAAAATTCCGATTTGAATTATATCGGCTATGTTGAGGGAAATTCACTTTGCGCGGGAAATGATGTTGATCTAATTGTGACCGATGGCTTTGTCGGCAATGTCGCGCTTAAAACAATCGAAGGTACTGCAACGATGATCAGTCAACTGATGAAAGAGGAATTTGGTAAAAATATTTTTACCAAATTAGCTGCGTTTTTTTCATTCCCGGTACTCAAGGCATTTAAAAACAGGATTGATCCTCGATTATATAATGGTGCCAGTTTTGTCGGATTACGGGGGCTTGTCATTAAAAGTCATGGTGGCGCTGATGCCTTAGCGTTTGAAACAGCTCTGCAACTTGCCGTTGTTGAAGCCGAAAAAAATGTGACACAGAAAATCAGTGACAAAGTTGCATTAATTCTGGCAGCCAGGAAAGAAAAGTGAGTTTTTTTTCAAAAGTAATCGGAACCGGTGGCTATTTACCTGAACAGATCCGCACCAATGATGAAATTTCTCAAACAGTAGATACTTCTGACAGTTGGATTTTTGAACGAACTGGAATTAAAAGTCGACGTATCGCTGCTGAACATGAAACCGCATCTAGTATGGGTGAAATTGCTGCCCGCCAAGCAATAGAAGCTGCACAAATAGAACCCCGAGAAATCGATTTAATTATTGTCGCGACGGGAGCCGCTGATCGAATTTATCCCAGCACCGGATGTTTGATTCAGCATCGCCTGGGTGTTAAAGATTGTGTGGCATTTGATGTGCAGGCAGCATGCTCTGGTTCAATTTTTGCGCTTAGTATTGCTGATCAGTACATTAAATCTGGTGCGGTAAAAAAAGTGTTGGTTATTGGTAGCGAAATTTGCTCTCGTTTTGTGAACTGGCAAGATCGCGGTACCTGTATATTATTTGGAGACGGTGCTGGCGCGGTTTTACTTGAACAATCAGAACAGCCAGGCATTCTGTCAACACATATTCATTCAGATGGTCGTTTTGAAGAATTACTGAATTTGCCTAACCCCCAGGCATTGGGGAATCCTGATCCAAAAGGATTTATCCAGATGCGAGGCAATGAAGTATTTAAGGTAGCGGTTAATACGCTTGGAAACATTGTTGATGAGACACTGGCAGCGAATGAACTGGATAAATCTGATATTGACTGGCTGGTTCCCCATCAAGCTAATACGCGTATTATTGCTGCAACGGCCAAAAAATTAAAAATGTCCATGGATCAAGTGATTCTAACTTTACAAGATCAGGGTAACACCTCTTCAGCTTCCGTGTTACTGGCGTTTAACGAAGGCATCCAAGATGGCCGCATTCAAAAAAATCAGTTAGTGCTACTTGAAGCTTTTGGCGCAGGTTTTACCTGGGGTTCAGCATTGATAAGACTTTAATATAGAACAATCAAGAAAAACCTTAACAACCTTATATGAGTGATAATAACTATAACTTAGCTTTTGTGTTTCCTGGACAAGGATCACAATCAATTGGAATGCTGAACGATTTGTCAGAAGCATATCCAATTATCAAACAGACATTTGAACGAGCTTCCGATGCACTTGGCAAAGACCTATGGAAACTTGCATCAGAAGGGCCGGTTGATGTGCTAAATCAAACTCAAAATACCCAACCAGTTATGCTAACTGCGGGTTTTGCTATTTGGCAACTCTGGTGTAAAAGTTCTTCAATAAAGCCTGCTTGGATGGCTGGACATAGTTTGGGTGAATATACCGCTTTAGTTTGTGCTAATGCGATAAAATTTGAAGATGCGGTCAAATTGGTCGCTGATCGGGGTTTATACATGCAGGAAGCAGTTTTAGGAACTGGTGGAGCAATGGCCGCAATTTTAGGCTTGGATGATCCAAAAGTAATTGAAATTTGCAATTCATCGGCACTTGATCAAGTTGTTTCGCCGGTAAATTTCAATGCCCCCGGCCAGGTTGTCATTGCAGGAGATTGTGATGCTGTTGAAAGGGCGATGGTTGCTGCAAAAGACGCAGGTGCTAGACGTGCAGTGAAATTACCCGTTAGCGTTCCATCTCATTGTTCATTAATGAAACCAGCAGCAGAAAAGCTGGAACAGCGACTAAATGAGATAGAAATTGAATCACCGGATGTTACCTTGATACATAATGTTGATGTGGCTTCTCATAACGCCCCAGATGTTATTCGCAACGCTTTATCAGAACAGTTATATAAACCCGTTCGCTGGGTAGATACGATTAAATTCATGCATGAGCAAGGAGTTACCCAATTTGTAGAATGTGGTCCAGGTAAAGTATTAATGGGTTTGAACAAGCGTATTGCGAAAGATGCCGATCATTTCTCAATTTTTAATTCAGAGACTTTAGAAAACGTTTTGGAGAGCATCAATGGATAAACAAGTTGCTTTAGTTACCGGAGCAAGCCGTGGTATTGGTAGAGCTATTGCCGAAAGATTGGCAAATGACGGTTTTTTTATTATTGGTACCGCTACCTCTGAATCAGGCGCTGATTCGATTTCCAGTTATTTGGGTAAGAATGGAATTGGCATGAAACTTAATGTTGCAGATTCAGAGTCAATTAATCAAGTGATAAAGGATATCGGTGAAAACTTTAAAGCGCCAACAGTTTTGGTCAATAATGCGGGAATAACCAGAGATAATCTACTGATGCGGATGAAAGATGAAGAATGGGACGAAATCATCAATACTAATCTGAGTTCTGTTTTTAGAATGAGCAAAGCCGTTCTTCGCGGCATGATGAAGGCTAAAACCGGCCGTATTATCAATATTTCTTCAGTAGTTGGTTCAACAGGTAATGCTGGGCAGGCTAATTATGCCGCTGCCAAGGCTGGAATGGTTGGTTTTGCGAAATCCATGGCTAAAGAAGTAGGTTCCCGTAATATCACAGTCAATACTGTAGCGCCTGGTTTTATTGATACTGATATGACTCGTGATTTGCCTGAGCAGAACAAGCAATCCCTTCTCAGTGCAATACCACTGGCCCGTCTTGGAAATACTGATGAAATTGCACATGCTGTTTCTTTTTTGGTTTCCGAGGGAGCGGCTTATATCACCGGCGAAACCTTGCATGTTAATGGCGGGATGTATATGGCTTAAGGCTTATCGTTATCTGTGATTGAATACTTGTGGTTTCCAATTAATTTCAAGTATAATTCGCCAACCGTTTGGAATTTCCGATTGGTTATTTACAAATAAACTATTATTATGAATTCTTGTTTGTATTTTGAATAACTTCTAAGCAAGCATTAATTGAGGAAAAAAAATTATGAGTGACGTTGAAGAACGTGTAAAAAAAATTGTTGCTGAGCAACTGGGTGTAAAAGAGGATATTGCAAATGAAGCCTCTTTCGTTGATGATCTGGGTGCTGATTCCCTTGATACTGTTGAATTGGTAATGGCGCTAGAAGAAGAATTCGAATGTGAAATTCCAGATGATGAAGCAGAAAAAATCACTACCGTGCAACAAGCAATCGATTACGTAAAAAATAACGCATAAGTTTCTTATCCTTAGTGGGTGAATATTATTCATCCACTATGTCGCGATCCAAACACAAGGTACCCCAATTTGAGCACACGTCGAGTTGTAATAACTGGATTAGGCGCAATTACGCCTTTAGCTAATACCGTCTCTGAAACTTGGGATGGCATTATTAATGGAAAGAGTGGTATAAGCAATATTGATTCATTTGATATTTCGCCATTTGCAACAAGATTTGGCGGTGTTATCCGGAATCTTGATATTAGCCAATACATTCCAGCCAAAGATGCGAAACGCATGGACGGCTTTATTCATTATGGGATTGCTGCGGGTTGTCAGGCGATTGATGATTCAGGTCTTGAAATTACTGAGCAAAATGCAGAACGTATAGGGGTTGCTATTGGTGCCGGAATCGGTGGTGTTACCGGTATTGAAGAATGTTATGCCACTTATGAAAAGAGTGGACCTAGACGAATTTCCCCATTTTTTGTGCCGGGAAATATCATTAATATGATTTCGGGAAATTTATCGATCAAATACGGATTAAAAGGTCCCAATTTCGCCATTGTTACAGCTTGTACGACTGGTACTCATAATATTGGCGATGCGGCCAGACTAATCAAATATGGCGATGCCGATGTCATGGTCGCTGGTGGAGCTGAGCGTTGCACCACTTCGCCAACAGCAATGGGGGGCTTCATTTCAGCAAAGGCTTTGTCGCGAAGAAACGAAGATCCTGAGGCAGCGAGTCGTCCATGGGATAGTGATCGTGACGGTTTTGTTCTAAGTGACGGTGCAGGGGTTGTGGTTCTCGAAGAATTAGAACATGCAAAAGCGCGTGGTGCAAAGATTTATGCTGAAATTGTTGGTTACGGGATGAGCGCTGATGCTTATCACATGACTTCACCATCTGAAGGTGGAGAAGGTGCGGCCAGGTGTATGAAAAATGCGCTACGTGATGCCTGTATCGACCCTTCTGATGTCGATTATATTAATGCTCATGGGACTTCAACGCCGGCGGGTGATATTTGCGAAACTCAAGGAATGAAAGCTGCATTAGGCGATCATGCCTATAAAGTAGCAGTAAGTTCAACAAAATCCATGATTGGCCACATGCTCGGAGCTGCGGGTGGAATAGAAGCAGTACTTTCTGCATTAGCAATTGAAAAACAAATTGCACCGCCAACGATTAACCTGGAAAACCCTGATCCTGCCTGCGATCTGGATTATGTGCCTAATACAGCAAGGGAAATGAAAATTGATATTGCTATATCCAATTCATTTGGTTTTGGTGGTACCAATGGAACATTGGTTTTCAAAAAGTTTTCATAAAAAACAGTGCCATTGATAGTTTATGATACTGATCAATGGCAAAAAGACTTCCCAACTGGAACTATCTGACCGAGGCTTTCATTATGGGGATGGTCTTTTTGAAACCATTGAGGTGATTAATGGCCACTGTGTATTCTTAAAGTTACATTTGGAGCGTTTAGCACAAGGCTGTGAAACACTGGAGATTCCTTTTAAATCATTCGATTTACTGAGAGAAGAAATAAAAACTCTTACTCACCATCAACGTCATGCAGTTTTAAAAATTATCGTAACTCGTGGATCAGGTGGCAGAGGGTATCAACAACCGACTAAAATCAACCCAACCAGGGTTGTTTTATTATATCCATTTCCTGATTTTCCTGACGTTTTTAAAACTGAAGGCATAAAATTACGATTTTGCGCAAACAGACTGGGATTAAATCCACGTTTGGCAGGAATAAAACACCTAAATCGCCTTGACCAAGTTTTAGCGCGTGCTGAATGGCAATCGGCTGATTATCAGGAGGGGTTGATGCTGGATATTAATGATAATGTCATGGAAGGTACGATGAGCAACCTGTTCATTGTAAAAGAAAATCATTTATATACCCCAAAACTAAATATGTGCGGTATAAAAGGAATTATTCGGCAGCTAATTTTTCAGGCGGCACAAGAACTCGACATTAATTTAACTGAAACTTACCTGACTAAACAGCAGTGTCTTGAAGCGGATGAATTATTTTTAACGAATTCAATTATTAATCTTTGGCCAGTCAGGCAATTTTTGCATAACACCTATATTCCTGGTGCAATTACCAAGAAAATCCAACTTTGGCTAGAAGAGTTCAAAACCAAGGATTTATGTCGAGCTTCATAAAATTAATCAGTATCATTTTGATAGCCGCATTCCTAATTGCTGGTTGGGCATTGATGGATTACCAGAGTTTCCAAAAAACACCAGTCATTGATCAGCAGCCGGTTATTTTGGAAATTGAAAAAGGCGAATCATTTCGTAAAATAACTGACAAACTTATTCAAAAAGGCGTCGATATTAATCCTGTCTGGTTTAGACTTATGGCTTACCAAAAAGACCAGACGCAGAAAATTAAAACAGGTGAGTTTGTTTTAAATCCAGGAATAACCCCAACTGAGCTATTGGCTATTTTGGTTGCTGGCAAGAGCAAGCAATATGCAATTACTTTTCCTGAGGGCTGGACTTTTACCCAAATTAGAGATGAAATCGAAAAAAACCCTAATATCAAACAAACTCTTAAGGGGCTTGATGTAAAAACTGTTTTAAAACAAATTGGGGTAAAGGAAGCTCATCCTGAAGGATTATTTTTTCCAGATACGTATTATTTTGAAAAAAACATGACCGATGTTGCTTTGTTAAAACGCGCTTACCAGAAAATGCATCAAGTCCTTGAACAGGAATGGCAAAATCGAGAAAAAAACCTGCCTTTGAAAAGTGCTTATGAAGCTTTAATTTTGGCATCAATTATTGAAAAGGAAACCGGCAAAGTTTCCGAGCGGCCTACCATTGCAGGCGTTTTTATTCGCCGGCTTGGTAAAGGCATGTTGCTTCAAACTGATCCCACCGTTATTTACGGAATGGGCAAAGCATACAAAGGTAATATTCGTTATAAAGATTTAAAAAAACCGACACCTTATAATACCTACGTTATTAAAGGATTACCGCCAACGCCAATTGCTATGCCAGGAAAAGCTGCTATTCATGCCGCACTTCATCCTGAGTCAGGCGATAGTCTGTATTTTGTTTCCCGTGGTGACGGCTCCCATGTTTTTTCTGCAACTCTCAGCAAACATAATAAGGCTGTTAATATCTACCAAAGGAAAAAATAATGGCTGGCAAATTTATTACTTTGGAAGGCGGGGAAGGGGTTGGTAAAACTACAAATATTGAATTTATTAAAGAATATTTGCTGCAACTTAATATTCCTGTTGTAGTAACTCGTGAACCAGGCGGCACACCCATTGCCGAAACACTACGGAAAATATTACTAGCCAAGCACGAAGAAACCATTTCCGGGCAAACAGAATTATTGTTAATGTTTGCCGCACGTTCACAACATCTTTCTGAAGTGATTTACCCAAATCTAAAAAAGGGAAACTGGGTACTCTGTGATCGTTTCACTGATGCCACTTATGCCTATCAAGGTGGGGGTAGAAAAGTGGCTGACAATAAAATTGCCTGTCTAGAAAATCTGGTGCAAGGGGATTTCAGGCCTGATTTAACGCTATTGCTTGATGCCCCTGTCGAAGTAGGATTGATTCGTGCTAAAGCGAGAAATGAGCTTGATCGTTTTGAGATGGAACAAATCGATTTTTTTAAAACAGTAAGAGAAACATATCTGGACAGAGCTAAACAATATCCAGAAAGAATCAAAATCATTCGGGCAGATCAAGTTCTTGAGCAAGTACAAAAACAAATTGCCAAACAACTTGAACAAATTGTCAAAGGTAATGACTAGCAACAAAGATCTCTACCCCTGGTTGCATGGCTCCTGGTCTCAGCTTGCGGCTTATCTTGCGCAACAGCGAATTCCCCAGTCACTGTTAGTTACAGGGAAAAAGGGATTGGGAAAACAACAATTAGCCCAGAATTTTGTAAAAGCTTTGTTATGTGAACAAAGATCAATAGAGTCACTTGCTTGTGGCCGTTGTTCAAGTTGTCAATTATTTAATGCAAATACCCATCCGGATTTTACTGTCATTCAGCCTGAGGAAGCTGGAAAAAGTATTACTATTAGTCAAATTCGAGGGCTGACTGATTTTTTATTGCTATCATCACAATTTAATAGTTATCGTGCGCTGATCATCAATGATGCTCATCGTTTAACTCATGCCGCTGCCAACAGTTTTTTGAAAAGCCTTGAAGAACCAGTAGAAAAAACCTGTATTATTCTTATTTCTGATATGCCCACAGCATTACCAGCAACTATTCGCAGCCGCTGCCAAAAGCTTTTTGTTCAAGCTCCTGACTCCGAAGTTGCAAAGCAATGGCTACAACAGCAGCAGATTTCAGAAGATCTTGATATTTTGCTCAATATGGCGCATGGTGTGCCGTTGACAGCCCAGCAATATGCAAATGAAGGAATTTTGGAAAGTAGAAAGTCATGTTTTAGTGATTGGTTAAAAATTTCTCGGCAGCAAGTCAGCCCGGTTTTTATCGCCGAACAATGGCAGAAAGTTTCTGATTCCCTGATATTATTGTGGATGACAACTTGGGTAACGGACACTTTAAAATGTTATTTTAATCAAAATCCTGATAAATGCTACAATCCTGATTTCAAGCCTTCCTTGCAAGAACTGGCGCAACGACTAGAATTGAAAAGGCTCTTCAAATTTTATGATTTATTGTTAAGACAAAAAAAACGTCTTTCCAGTCAATTAAACAAACAATTAATTTTTGAAGAAATTTTAATCAATTGGTCACGACTCAGTAGAAAATAATTATGGCAGAAGCTCCAGCAAAACAAGGCATATTATCCCTTTCCATCAAAGACAAAAATGCATTATATGCCGCCTATATGCCTTTTGTTATTAATGGCGGCTTGTTTATCCCAACAAATAGAGAATATGACATGGGCGATGAAGTGTTTATGTTGTTGAGTTTGATGGAAGAAACCGAACGTATTCCAATAGCCGGTAAAATTATCTGGAAAACACCTCCAGGCTCTGAAGGCTACCGTGCAACTGGGATTGGCGTACAATTTAGTGACCAGGATGGCGGCACAGCCAGAAATAAAATTGAAACCTATCTGGCTGGTGCATTGGAGTCATCACGGTCAACACATACGATGTAATTTTTGGACAAAATGTTTATTGATTCCCATTGCCATCTTGATCGAATTGATCTAACACCTTATCAAGATGATTTTTCCAGCTTTATGAATGAAGCAGCCAGTTGCCAGATTGAGCATTTGCTGTGCATCAGTATTGATTTGGAATCATTTCCTGAAATGCGTCAGATGGTCTCAAACTATGACAATATTTCTCTAACGGTTGGAGTCCATCCAAACGTGACGGATGGACATGAACCAGACTCAACTGAATTGATTGACATTGCCCAGGATCCAAAAATTGTTGGAATAGGGGAAACTGGACTCGATTATTTTCGTAGTGAAGGGGATTTAGCATGGCAACATGAGCGTTTCAGGGTGCATATTGATGCTGCAAAACAACTCAAAAAGCCTCTGATTATTCATACTCGCGCAGCCAAACAAGATACACTCAAAATTTTGGCTGAGGAAAATGCCGGAGAAGCTGGTGGAGTTATCCATTGTTTTACTGAAGACTGGGAATTTGCAAAAAAGGCAATGGATCTAAATTTTTACATCTCATTTTCCGGGATTGTTACTTTTAAAAATGCGCAGGAAATTAAAGAAGCGGCAAAAAAGATACCAAGCGACAGATTTCTAATCGAAACAGATTCACCGTATCTAGCCCCAGTTCCCTTTCGAGGTAAGCCCAATTACCCGACTTATGTAAAATATGTCGCAGAACATCTCGCCGAATTAAGAAATACTAGCATCAACGAAATTGCCGAGCAAAGCCGGGAAAATTTCTACCGGCTTTTTCGGATCTCAAATTGATTGAGTAAGCCTAATATGGGCTTGAACTGATAGCAATTCTAATTGACGCGGACAAAAAAATGGATAATTGACAGTTCCAAACAGGCCGGGCATTGTACTGTTTCAAACAGGGGCGTTGCTTTATTCAGCATATTTTCCAATCAAAATTCATCAGAGCCATCAAGCTTATATCTGGTTTCAATAAGAGAGATCCCATCTTTATTTTTGATGATGTAACTACTCAGCGTATTTATAGATTCAATATCAGTAACTTATTCCAGAAGACGCCGTAAATACGTCCATGTAGGCTTGATTGTGTCATCCATGACACATACACTTCTTCCATAAGCTACTGATATTTAAAATTTTAGTTAAATTAAATACGCTGAATAGTTACAAAAATTTGTGTGTTAAAAAAAGTATGGCAAACACCAAAAATAACAAGAAATACATTAATTCATTGTATGTAAGATGGAATCATAGTTTAGATAAATAGGAACGTTTTTAAGACGATAATATTCCCCAAAAAACGATGTATTTGAAGGGTAAGGTTAATGATTTTCCAGAACGTAAGCATTAAAAGTTTGTAATTGACAAATGATTTTTAGCGTAGTAAAAGGCTTGTAGTTGAATCAGTTATCCAACTAGAGTTAATTGAGATTTGACTCCATTCAACGTAGATTTTTTCTTTAAAACATAGGGAGGTTGTTATGGATATTCGTAAGTTTTTCCGTATTTTTTTGTTCCTTGTTCTTGTCTTTAATTCAGTTTATGTGTTTTCAGACGAATCGACCCGACCGTTTCGGCGACTGCTGAAGTCCGGGGATATTGTTGGCCGGCTTGCAGTGAGTTGCACTTTGCCGCCAAATGGCAGCGCTACAGTATACATTCCTGGATTATCAATTACTGCCAAAGTCAAAATCGGGGGGGCATTTAAACTGCTAAATGTGCCTGCGGGCACTTACGATGTTGTGGTTGAGCCGCCTGCTGTTCTTGCGCCAACGCCAATCACCATCAAGCCAAAAATCATTGAAGAGGTCGTGGTTCACAGAAGAAAAGTCACCGACCTGGGTGAAATTGATTTGTGTGATAATCAATGTTCAGAAAATAACGAATGTAGCCAGGACAGTTTCTGTAAAAAAGCCATTGGTGACTGTGGCGGATGGGGCCAATGTGTAGTTAAAGGCGATATTTGCCCTCAAATTTATGATCCCGTTTGCGGTTGTGATGGCAATACTTATTCCAATTCCTGTCTGGCAGGTGTCGCGGGGGTTAGTGTTGTTCACAAGGGAGAATGCGACAGTCAGGTTTTTTGTCCAGCCGTTTGGATGCCAGTATGCGGTGTGGATGGCAAGACTTATGGAAATTCCTGTGAAGCTGAAAGAGCTGGGGTAGAAATTGCTCATGAAGGCGCTTGTGAAGACCAGGTTGTTTGTCCTCAAATATGGCAACCCGTTTGCGGGGTTAATAACAAAACTTATTCCAATCAATGTGTAGCCAAGGCTGCTGGGGTTAAGGTTAAGCATGATGGGGAATGTGAAAACGAAGCACCCATGTGTGGTGGAATTGCGAATTTGCCATGCCCGGATTCGATGACTTGCGTCATCCAGGATTGTGGCGGCGCGGATTGTACTGGTATTTGTGTGGCACCAAAAAGATAAATGATTGTAATGATTTAGCCAGTTTTTTTGGGACGCTAAATTTATCTGTTAGATTCGTAGGAACGGCTTTAGCCGCGATTTTCAATGAACAATCGCTTCAATCACGGCTAAAGCCGTTCCTGCGTCAGGAGTATTTCCTGTTTTCTCGTTTTTTTGAAACGTATCATCTTGGGAATAGATAATTTTCGCAAGCGATAAAAACCAACAAACCAGCCTAAAGTTCTGAAAGGAAAAAAAGATGGAAAATCCTAGCAACAATGATGATAACAATAGTACCCGGCGCAGTATTTCCGAAAAAATACAGGATTATGTTCTGGAGCATCTATTGACGGTAATGTGGAGCTTTTCTCTATTAATAGGTGGGTTTATTTTTTGGCTTTATTTTTTCCAAATTGAATATCTACCAGATCTGAATTTTCAGGAAATTATTTTGTTTTTAGCCGCAGCTGCATTGCTTGGGCTTGTTTATGTATGTGGTTTTTTTATCTTACTTTTATCACCGACAATCATCTATAGTTTGTTTTTGTGGGAAGGTATTGTGCAGAATGAAGACAAAGGGAGTAAACAAATTAATGATTGGTTAAAAAATGATATAGCACGAAAATTTATGTTTTTTAGCTTAACATGTATTTTAGGGATAGTTTTTATTTACCATCAGGCTGATAAATTAAGAGAATTAGTCAAGGTTTTTGGTATTGTTTTTGGTATTAGTATAGTAATTGTTATAGTTCAGCTCTTATGGATTTTTTTTCAGGAAAAATTTTCATTTTCGAAAAAGATTTCACAAATGTCTTGGAAAGAAAATATTATTAGTTGGTTTTTTTTGTTCTTATTACAATTATGTTGGTAATTGGATATGGAAAATTATTACCAGAAGTCTCAATAAATGGGCGTGTGTTTTTTCTTGTTATTATTTTAATAGCAAACTTTTGCGCAATTTTTTTATGAGAACATCCCGAAAAACCCAAATTATATTGGTCTTTTTCATTGATTTCATTGTTTTTTATTATTTTGCTCATATTCCCTGTTCCAAAGGCAGTAATAGCGAATTTCCATTTAGGAAATTTTCCAGCAGAACATTTTTTGGTAGATAAGCAGGGGTGTAAAATTTTTAAACATTATGGCTTGGTGTCTGAATCAGATGAAAACGGAAAATCTGATGAATGTATGTATAAAAACATTACAATACTGTCTCGCTTAGGTCGTGAATTTCGGCTTGAACAAGAAATTAATAAAGAAGAAACCGTTATTTTCAATATCCCCAAACAGCATGTGCTTTCCTGGAGTGTTACTAAGCCAAGGCCAAAAGAAAAAAAATCTGATACCAAACTCAAGTAATTTATCGGTAGACGTCTGTTTTCCAGTTGCGGTTTTGCTTTCGTCAGTGAAAGGCAGAAAGCTGGCTGGAGTTTCTGGAATTAGCTATTAAGAGTTGCCGCAGCTTGGAAAAAT
>CAZGYJ010000025.1:21913-25198 GCA_964530345.1 uncultured Methylomonas sp. | reverse complement strand
GAAAGTGTGTATACGGCAACGTATCGAGGGTTCGAATCCCTCTCTCTCCGCCACCTAATTCTTCTAGTGGCGCAACTTTCAGCGTATTTATAGTTTCAATATCAGTAACTTATTCCAGAAGAGGCCGTAAATACGTCCGTGTAGGCTTGATTGTGTCATCCATGACACTAACACTTCTTCCATAAGCTACTGGTATTTAAAATTTTAGTTAAATTAAATACGCTGAATAGTTACCTAGTGGCGAGAAAATCAGTGAAATATTAATTAATGGTAGTTTGTTCACTTTTTTCTTTCCTTCATTCTTGATAGAGTTCTATTCAGCAGTGATTAAGTTAATTGAGCTTAAATTGGCAACCGACTTGAAAATTGCCGAGGTCGTTTGACCTTGTTATACTCAAGGTGTTTTTATTCTCGTAACATGAGGTTAAGTTAATGGATTTAGTAAAATTAGGTACACAAATTATCCTTAGTAGATTAGGTGGCAGTGCTAATACCGATGAAGGTGGTATTGCAGCTGCATTATCTAGTTTACTTGGAGGGGGCAGCTCAAGCAGTGGATTGGATCTGGGGAATTTGGTTACAAATATGATTCAAAAAGGCGGCGGCTTGGAAAGTGTTGTCAGTTCATGGCTGGGCGATGGTGATAATGAACCGGTATCTGGGAGTTTGATAAAGGATATTTTGGGCGGTGACAAAGTTGCCGAGTTTGCTAATCAGGTGGGTGTCGATGAAGATACCGCAGCTGATACTTTGGCCGAAGCTGTGCCGCAGATCGTTGATAAAGGTAGCGTCGGAGGATCTTTGCTCGATGCCGTGGGTGGAGTTGATGGCGCTATTAATCTTGCCAAGAAATTTTTTAGTTAATACTCACCTGGATGCGTGACTTTACTACGTACAGGTAGTAATTTCTTCTTCTCTGTTTATCCGTATTAAAAACACGGTTTCAGGTTCTAAAGATTAGTTTCTTTCAGAAAGCCCCGTTTTCCCGGGGCTTTTTTATAAGATTAAAAGTAACTGCACAGCGTATTTATAGTTTCAATATCAGTAACTTATTTCAGAAGACGCCGTAAATACATCCGTGTAGGCTTGATTGTGTCATCCATTACACATACACTTCCTCCATAAGCTACTGATATTGAATAATTTTAGGTAAATTAAATATGCTGAATAGTTACGATTAAAATGGTTTCACTACTGCCAGAATAATGATGGCAAACAGAAATAAAACAGGGATTTCGTTTACCCAACGAAAAAAAGTATGGCTTTTGATATTACGGTCATGTTTAAAATCGAAAAGCCATTTTCCACAAAAATAATGGTAAACAAGCAAAAGTAGCAATAAGCTTAATTTGACATGAAGCCAGCCATTTGAAGAGTACATGGCCCAGGCATAATCGACTAACATCCAGATACCAAATACAAAAGTCAGGATCATTCCAGGTGTCATTATGCCAAAATATAATTTACGTTCCATGACTTTGAATCGTTCATTACTGATTTCATCGTCACTCATCGCATGGTAGACATATAACCTAGGAAGATAAAAGAGTCCGGCAAACCAGGTTACCATAAATACCAAATGTAGTGCTTTAAGCCAGAGCATATTTTCGTCCTTATAAATTTTTTGTGATCAGTTGAGTAAGTTTCTTGAGATCAAATAGTCCCATTTGTTCAAAAACGATTTGACCATGTTTTGAGATAAAAAAAGTTTGAGGAATGATGCTAACATTTCCAAAAGTTTTGGCAATTCGGGATTTTGGATCGAGGACGATTTCATAAGGAATGCGATAATTTTTTGCCATTTCAACAACTAAATTTGGTGGGTTGTAGGTCATGGCAACTGCAATTATTTGCAATCCTTGTTGATGAAATTGTGCGTAAAGATCGATAAAGAGAGGGATTTCCTTCATACATGAAGGGCAATCTGTTGCCCAAAATGTCACAATAACAGGCTTTCCTTTTAAACTGGCGAGAGAAATTTGTTTGCCTGTAATCGTTTTAAATATGACATCAGGAGCCGCCTTTTCTGTGCCAAGCATTTGCCATGCAATGATACTGGTGGCTAGTAATACGACCAGAGGTGCAAAAGAAAAGAATTTATTGCGAACCATCTTTTTTCTCGGTTGGTTTTTCGGGTGGTTCATAGCTATCGCAGAGTGCACGATATAGCGGGGTTGGGTTCATTAATCGAGATGTGCCGGCTGCAAAAAAAGCCGCAGCCATTAAAGGGATAATAATTTCCTGGCTGTTAGTGATCTCTATGACTATAACAAAGGAAGTTAATGGCGATTGCAGCATTCCTGAAAAATAAGCTGTAATACTCATTAAAATCATGGCGCTTGTTGGAGCAACGGGTAGCCAGTAGGCCAGATTGGCGCCAATACCTGCCCCGGTAGCGATAGAAGGAACAAAAATTCCACTCGGAATACCGCTGAAAAAAGTTGCACAGGTGGCTAGCATTTTGTATAGCGGAAACAAGGGATCAGTCATTTGTCCGGTTTGAATAATTGATTTTGCTTCCTGATAGCCAGTGCCAAAAGTGTCGCCATTCGAAACAAGTCCCAGAACAGCAATACAAATACCAAATAAAAATGCCAGTATGGTAATCGGTATTTTGACCATTTTGAGTAATTTTTTACCGGTTAATATGATTTTACTGAACAATCCGCCAAAAAAGCCGCCAACAATGCCGCAGATGGGGACAGCAAGCCAACTTTGACTCCAGGGCATAATCAAGGATTTGTCATCAAAGAAAATATAGGTATTTAGCAAGGCATAAGCAGTCACTCCAGAAAAAATAATGGCAGTCAAAACCAAACTGCTGATACGTTCTTCTAATGCTCTGCCCATTTCTTCGACAGCGAAAATAATTCCGGTTAACGGGGCGCTAAACATCGCTGCAAAACCTGCGGCTCCTCCGGCCAGTATTAAGCCTTTTTCCATATAATGTGGAGGAAATTTCACTGCCTTTCCTAAGGAAGCCATCAATGATGCTCCAACATGCACTGCCGGGCCACCAAAGCCGACTGAAGCACCTGAAAATAACCCCATGATCGGAAGAATCATTTTGCCAAAGCCGATTCTTAAGGAGATCAGCTTGCTTCGGGCAGACAGATCATCCATGATTTCCAGCGCTGTTTTTACCTGGGGAATGCCGCTACCTTCGCTGCCGGGAAAGAATCGGCTAGTAATCCACGCAGTCAAGCACAGGCCTAAAGGCGCGATAAGCAAATTAAACCAAATGAATTGCAGGGATAATGATCGATAGGTATTGCCAGCCCATTC
>CAZGYJ010000025.1:0-21813 GCA_964530345.1 uncultured Methylomonas sp. | reverse complement strand
CAAGATAATATTCAAGTCCACATTGAAACTGGACTCAATGAGGATCAACTTTGTGAAATTATTGGCGATTACGATGCGCTTTTAATTAGAAGTGGCAGTAAGGTGACTAAAAAGGTTCTTGAATCGGCAAAAAAACTCAAGGTTGTTGGCAGAGCAGGGATTGGAGTTGATAATGTCGATGTGCCTGCCGCTACAGAGCAGGGCGTTATCGTGATGAATACACCGGACGCCAATGCCACAACTACTGCTGAATTAGCGGTTGCACATATGTTATCACTTAGTCGGCATTTGCCAATTGCGGATCGGTCAATCCGGGCTGGCAAATGGGAGCGTTCCAAATTAATGGGTTCTGAACTGGCGCATAAAACCTTGGCGATTCTGGGGTTTGGTACGATCGGCCGGATTGTAGCAAAAAGAGGTTTGGGTTTAAACATGCGAGTTATCGCCTATGATCCATTTGTGACCACAGAAATTTTTGAAGAGGTTGGTGCTCAACCCGTAGAGCTTGAGGAGCTAGTCGAACAAGCTGATTATTTGACAATGCATTGTCCGTTAATCGAAAAAACCCGTGGTATTATCGGTCGTGAACAATTGGCGAGTATGAAGAAAACTGCCATGATTATCAATTGTGCCAGGGGTGGGTTGATTGATGAGGAGGCTCTTTATGATGCTCTGAAAAATCAAGAAATAGCAGGTGCTGCTTTGGATGTCTATGAAAATGAGCCTCCCGAAAATTCGCCATTATTGGAGTTGGAAAACATTGTTTTCACACCTCATTTAGGCGCTTCAACCAAAGAAGCACAGGTGGCTGTCAGTGTGGAAATTGCGAGGCAGGCCGTTACCTTTTTGAAAACCGGCGAAGCCGTTAATGCGTTGAATTTGCCACGCCAGTCGGCAGAAGATTTGAAAAAATCACAACCTTTTCTTAAATTGGCAAAAATTTTAGGCAAGATGCTTGCTGGTTTGGCTACGCATCCTCTAGAGCGAATCGAAATAGCAGCTTTCGGCCGGGCGGCTGAAATCGATGTACATCCATTATCAGTCGAAACTTTGGTTGGCGTGCTGGATGGCCAATTGTCGGTTTCAGTGAATCAGGTGAATGCGTTGAATTTGGCCAAGAGGCAGGGGATTTCAATTACCGAATCACGGACTGAAGAATCCCAGGATTATATTTCATTGCTTCGGGTGACAGGCCATTTTAATGGTGAATCAATTTCCCTTGCAGGTACGTTATTGGGCGGATGTCATCCAAGGCTCGTTTTTATTGATGATTTTGAAATCGAAGTCGTTCCTGAAGGGGCATTGTTGGTCACTCGTCATGATGATAAACCGGGGGTTATTGCTGCATTGGGTACGATTCTTGGTGATGCCGGGGTCAACATTTCAAGGATGCAGGTGGGAACAGATGAAAATGGCGAGCAGGCAATGGCAGTGATCAGTGTTTCGGATCCTTTGGAAGATGAAGTCCTCGACAAAATATGTGCTGTTCCGGCTATCCATAATGTTAACCAAATAGTGTTATGAGCTTTGACATTATTTGTTTTGATTGTGACAGTACATTAAGCAGCATTGAAGGTATTGACGAGTTAGCGAGTCGTGTTGGTCTAGGTGAGCAAATGGCCGCCTTGACCAACGCCGCGATGAATGGCGAAGTGGCCTTGGAAGAAGTCTATGAACGGCGTTTATCATTGATTAAGCCGGACAAAAAAGCCATTGATTGGCTAGCAGACTTATATATCGAGACCATGGTAGACGGTGTTGACGAGGTGTTTAAAATACTACTCGATCAAAACCGGCAAGTGCATATTATCAGTGGCGGGATTCGGCAAGCTATTTTACCAATGGCAAACAGGCTTGGTTTATCTGATAACCATGTGCATGCTGTTGATGTTATATTTGATTATCATGGCGGTTATCAGGGCTTTGACACTCACTCACCTTTGGCTAGGACAGGCGGCAAGGCTGAGATTTGCAGCAAGCTTAAAAATGGCGCTTCAAAACTGGCAATGATTGGAGATGGACAAACTGATTTGGAAAGTAAACAAGCCGGAGCTTTTTTTGTCGGATTTGGTGGGGTTGCTGAGCGTCAAGCGGTTCGTCAAAATGCAGACTATTATGTTACTGATAAATCATTGACAGGCATACTAAAATTTGTTTGTTAAGATGGTTGAAATTCGTAATAGTTAATTTGGAATGTTAAAATTCCAGAGTTATTAAAGTAAGAGAGGAACAATGGCTGGACATAGCAAATGGGCAAACATTAAACACCGGAAAGGTGCGCAAGACGCCAAGCGCGGTAAGATTTTTACCAAACTGATTCGTGAAATCAGTGTTGCTGCAAAATCGGGCGGCGGACCTGACCCAACAAATAATCCCAGTCTGCGTACTGCTATCGATAAGGCATTAAGTGCTAACATGAAGCGCGATACCATCGACAATACCATTAAAAAAGCCAGTGGTACGTTGGAAGGGGCAAACTATGAAGAAGTTGTTTATGAAGGTTATGGACCTGGCGGCACGGCAGTCATGGTGAATTGTCTGACTGACAATCGCAACCGGACAGTTGCCGAAGTCAGGCATGCTTTCAGTAAAGCTGGAGGAAATTTGGGAACGGATGGCTCGGTTGCTTATTTATTTACTAAAGTTGGAATTATCAGTTTTTCAGAAGAAATGGATGAAGACGCGATTATGGAAGCTGCCCTTGAAGCAGGCGCCGATGATATTGTCAGTCATGAGGATGGTACGATTGATGTGACAACGACTCCTGAAGATTATTTGACTGTTAAAGAAGCGATGATTGCTGCCGGTTTTGAACCTATTCATGCTGAAATAACCATGAAGGCCAGTACTGCAGCTGAATTGGACAAGCAGGATGCGGAAAAGTTGTTACGTTTGCAGGATCGATTGGAAGATCTGGATGATGTTCAAGATGTTTTTTCAAACGCTGAGATCAGTGATGAGATCATGGAAGAACTTTCTGAAGGTCAATAAATATCAATAACAATCGCACCTTAACCCGAATTTTAGGTATTGATCCTGGCTCCAGGATTACCGGCTATGCGGTGATAGATGATACCGGACAAGGTTTAAAGTACATTGGCAGCGGTTGTATTCGCATCGAGGCTGATTATTTTCCGGACCGACTAAAAAAAATATTCGATGGCGTCAGCGCTGTGGTTGCTGAGTTTCAGCCTACACAAATGGCTATTGAACAGGTGTTTATGCATCGAAATGCAGATTCGGCATTGAAATTGGGTCAGGCCAGAGGAGCAGCAATCTGTGCCGGACAAAATCAGGGTCTTGCCGTTTTTGAATATGCTGCCAGACAGGTTAAACAAGCGCTGGTAGGCAAAGGTAATGCGGAAAAACATCAAGTACAGCATATGGTAAAAATTCTGTTAGGTTTGCAAGGTAATTTACAGATTGATGCAAGCGATGCCTTGGGTATATGTTTGTGTCATGCTCATCATCAGCAAACCGCAACAAAAATGCAACAACGAGAACCCGGGTGATAGGTTTTTTAAACGGCATATTAATTAGTAAAAATCCACCCACCCTGGTTTTGGATGTTCATGGCGTTGGTTACGAAATCGAAGCGCCAATGACAACTTTTTATAATTTACCGGTCATTGGCGAGCAGGCTAAATTGCATACCCACCTGGTGGTTCGGGAGGATGCCCATATTTTATTTGGATTTTCGACAGAATCAGATCGGGTGTTATTTAGAACCCTGATCAAGGTTAATGGCGTTGGACCAAAACTGGCATTAACTATTTTATCAGGACTTAGTGCTGCTGATTTTCACCGATGTATTGCAGATAATGATGTTCAGGCATTAGTCAGGTTGCCGGGAATTGGCAAAAAAACGGCGGAACGCCTTATCATTGAAATGCGCGACCGATTACCTGATTTAGGATCGGCTGATTCCGAATCTGGAGAGCAGCAAGAACCATCGAGCAGTCTCAATAATTCCAGGCAAGAAGCGATCAGTGCGTTGATCGCTTTGGGCTACAAGCCTACAGATGCCAGTAAAATGGTGCAAAATATTTCATCGGATAAAAGTTGTGAAGACATTATTCGGCTTGCTTTACAAGGTGCAAGTAAATGATCGAGGCAGATCGTTTGATTTCTGCTAATGGAAATAGCGAAGAAGAACGTCAGGATAGAGCCATTCGCCCTCGGCAACTTAAGGACTATGTTGGGCAGCTGGAATTACGGATGCAAATGGAAATATTTATCCAGGCTACCCGCGCCAGAAAAGAAGCCTTGGATCATGTTTTGATCTTTGGTCCACCTGGTCTTGGGAAGACGACGCTTGCAAATATTATTGCAAATGAATTGGATGTTAATATTCGTCAGACATCCGGTCCGGTTCTGGATAAAGCAGGTGATCTGGCTGCCTTGCTGACTAATCTGGAAGCTCACGATGTTTTGTTTATTGATGAAATTCATCGGTTAAGCCCTGTCGTTGAAGAAGTTTTATATCCGGCAATGGAAGATTACCAGATCGATATCATGATAGGTGAAGGGCCGGCTGCCAGATCGATTAAACTTGATTTGCCGCCATTTACTCTGGTTGGCGCTACCACCAGGGCAGGTTTGTTGACCTCGCCATTGCGCGACCGATTTGGAATTGTTCAGCGCTTGGAGTTTTATTCTGTTTCTGAACTGGCCAGTATTGTTGAACGCTCTGCCAGTGTTTTGAAAATCGTTGTTGATACTGATGGCGCTCAGGAAATTGCCAAGCGATCTCGCGGTACCCCTCGGATTGCCAATCGTTTGTTGCGGCGGGTTAGAGATTTTTCTGAAGTGAAATCGAATGGCAAAATTAATGCGGAAATTGCGAACCAGGCACTTGAAATGCTGAAAGTAGATAATAATGGTTTTGATGCTCAAGACAGAAAGCTATTGAAAACCATGATTGATAATTTTGATGGGGGACCGGTTGGTTTGGATAGTATTGCCGCTGCGATTAGCGAAGAACGTGGTACTATTGAAGATGTTTTGGAGCCTTATTTGATTCAGCAGGGTTTTATAATGCGTACCCCAAGGGGGCGAGTTGTAACTCAAAATGCCTATCTCCATTTTGGCTTGCAAGTGCCCAAAGTAGCGGGTGTGACGCGGGATATTTTTGAATAATTTTGGTTTTTGTCTGTTTTTTCAAATTGCTTATGAAGCAAAATTTTAGTTGGCCAATCAGGGTTTATTATGAAGATACTGATGCGGGTGGCGTGGTATTTTATGCGAATTACCTGAGGTTTTATGAAAGAGCCAGAACCGAAATGTTAAGAGCAATGGGCTATGAACAAGACGCGTTAATTGAGCAGGACAGAGTAATTTTTGTGGTTCGTTCGGTCAAAGTTGATTATTTAAAACCTGCAAGATTTAATGAAATGCTTCAGGTGACTGCATTGATCGATTCAGTTGGTCCAGCCAGCGTCATTTTTTCCCAGCAAATCATTCGTGATGAAATAATATTAAACCGGGCTGAAATAAAAATAGCCTGCCTAGATGTTAAAACTATGCGTCCTAAGACAATCCCCGAAAAATTATTGGAACAATTTAAACATGAATGCTGATTTATCCATTCTTCATTTAATTATCCAGGCCAGCTTTGTAGTTCAGTTGGTCATGTTGATTTTACTATTGGCGTCAGTAATATCCTGGACTTATATTTTCGCCAAATACAAGGAATTTAAACAGGCAATATCAGTTACAGATGATTTTGAAGAAGAATTCTGGTCAGGAAAAGATTTATCCCATTTATATAAAAGACTTAGCGATGGAAAATTTGAACCGGAAGGAATCGAGAAAATATTTATAGCTGGATATAAAGAATTTTCCAGAATGCATAACAAAAATGATATTGAGCCATCAGTTCAGGTTGAAAGTGCTCAACGAGCGATGCGGATTGAGTTGGCAAGAGAGTTGGATAGACTGGATGAAAGATTGCCATTTTTGGCAACGGTCGGTTCTACCAGTCCCTATGTGGGGTTGTTTGGCACGGTTTGGGGAATTATGAATTCATTCCGGATGTTGGGGAATGTTAAACAGGCCACTATGGCAATGGTTGCTCCAGGTATTTCAGAAGCATTGATTGCAACAGCGATGGGATTATTTGCTGCAATACCGGCTGTCATAGCCTATAACCGGTTTGCCACGCGGCTGGACAGGTTGGCCGGTAGATATGAATTGTTTGTTGATGAATTTGTGGTATTTTTGCAGCGCCAGGCGCATCGCGGATGAGCCGAAAAACAGCCAGAAGAAAACCGATGGCAGAAATTAATGTAGTCCCTTACATTGACGTGACATTGGTATTGCTGATTATTTTTATGATTACAGCGCCTTTAATCCAATCAGGTGTCGATGTGGATTTGCCACAAGCCCAGGCAAAAGAAATTGAACAAACGGATATTCCGCCGGTCATTATTTCCATTGACAGGCAAGGACGATATTTTATTGATTTGGGTGGGCAGGAGGCAGAGCAGGCAGAAGCAAAAGAGTTATTGATTTTGGTGGCAGCAGTATTGAAAAACAAACCGGAAACCCAGGTTTATATTCGCGGTGACAAAGATGTTGAATATGGTAAGGTCGTAACGGTGATGGCGGCTTTAAAAAATGCGGGTATTGCCAAGGTAGGGCTCATGACAGAAGCATTTGACCCGCAGTAAATTTATGTTTGACTATCAAAAACTTGCTTTTCCTTTTACGCTTTCCAGCGTTTTACATATTTTGCTGATTGCAGCATTTGCATTCAGTTTTTCTTCAACCAAACCCCCACAAAAGCAACCGGAAAAAATACCAGAAATCATTCAGGCTTCCATCCTGGATGAAACCAGAGTGTTGGAGCAGGCAGCACAACTTAAACAGCAAGAACAACAGCAAAAAATCCAGCAGCAAAAACAAAAACAGCAATTATTAGCAGAGCAAAAAAAGCAAAAACAGCGATTAAAAGAATTAAAGGATCAACGAGAAAAGGAAGAAAAACGTGCCGAGGAGCGTACCCGAAAACTCCAGCAAGAGGCGGAAACAGAACGGCAGCGACTAGCGGAATTAAAGAAGCAGAAACAACTGGAAGAAAAAAAACTGGCGGAAATACAGAAGAAAAAAGCGGCTGAAGAAAAAAAACGCAAAGCGGAATTGGAAAAAAAGGCAAAAGAAGCTAAACGAAAGGCGGCAGAAAAAAAGAAAGCAGCTGAACGAAAAGCTGCAGAAAAACGCAAAAAGGAACAACAACGGCTAGCGGCTGAAAAAAAGAGGAAAGCAGCCGAAGCGAAAAAACGCAAACAACAGGAGGCAAAACGCAAGGCTGATGCAAAAAGGCAAGCTGATCAAGCAAGAATTGCTGCTGAAAATGCGCGCAAAGCAAAACTGGCTACAGTAAACGCTATGGATTCGATACGAAAAAAAGTTAATCAAAAATGGGTCAGGCCATCCTCGTTAAAAGGCAAATATCAATGTATTATAAGAGTTAAACTATATCCTGGCGGGGGAGTTGTTGATGCAAGAATTGTCAAGAGTAGTGGTAATGAAATTTTTGACCGTTCTGCGGTCAATGCCGTCAAGAAAGCTGAGCCACTGCCAGTTCCAAAAGACCCGGCAGTTTTTGCTAATTTCAAAACATTTAATTTAATTTTCAAACCAGAATAACCCATGAATTTTTATAGCATGCATAGAACCGGCTTAGTGTTACTCGTGTTTAGTTTGTTTTTTGCAAAACAAGTAAGCGCCAATCTCACCATAGAAATTACCAAAGGGACCGAATCTGCCGTTCCGGTTGCTATTGTACCATTTAGTTGGCAAGGGCCATCAGCCAGGCCTCCGGTTGATCTGGCAGAAATTATTAAGTCAGATTTAAGTCGCAGCGGTTATTTTAAAGTACTGGATGAGCGGAAAATGTTATCCAAACCGACACAGGCAGCTAATGTAAGATTCAGAAACTGGCAGGCATTAGGTCAGGATTACCTGGTCATTGGGCAAGTCAATGATGTTCGAGGCCGGTTTAAAATCAGTTTCCAGTTGTTTGATGTTTATAAAGGTGAGCAATTGATGGGCTATCAAATGACGGTAATGGCGCATCAGTTGCGTCGTTCTGCTCATCATATCAGTGATAAAATATATGAAAAATTAACCGGAATAAAAGGAGTATTCAATAGCAAAATTGCTTATATTACCAGTTATAAACGAGATAATGGCCGTCATGTTTACAAATTGCAAGTTGCCGACGCTGATGGCTATAATCCAAAAACGATTATTTCATCTCGGGAACCCATTATGTCTCCAGCCTGGTCGCCTGACGGTAAAAAAATTGCTTATGTTTCATTTGAGAAGAAATCATCAGCTATTTTTATTCAAACTTTAGCTAATGGTAAACGGACCAGAGTTTCTGATTTCAAAGGTATCAATGGCGCACCAGCATGGTCACCAGACGGACGCAAGTTGGCGATAACATTGTCAAAAGATGGCAGCCCAGATATATTCGTATTAAATCTGGCAACGCGATCCCTTTTGAAAATTACCAAAAGCTATGCGATTGATACCGAGCCTTCCTGGTCGCCGGATGGGCGACATATTGTATTTACATCGGATCGAGGAGGAAAACCGCAATTATATTTGGTGCCCAGTTCCGGTGGCAGGGCGAAACGTTTAACCTTTGATGGTGATTATAATGCAAAAGGGAGCTTCTCCAAAGATGGTAAGCGTCTTACTATGGTGCATGCAAATCGTGGTGATTACCGGATTGCAGTTATGGATATGTCAACCCGAACGATTGATGTTTTGACTCAAGGGCCATTGGATGAATCTCCAAGTTTTGCCCCTAATGGCAGTATGATTCTGTATTCAAGCAAAAAAGGCAGAAGAGGTACGTTGGCAGCGGTTTCTACTGATGGAAGTATGCAGCAACGCTTGGCTGTAGCTCGTGGAGATGTAAGAGAACCGGCTTGGTCACCCTAAATATCATGATTAGGAACGAGCACGTAATAAGTTCAACAACTGGTGCAGTATTTTTATTTGTATTCAAGGCGTAGAAATAGGCGCATAGCCAGCTATGTAACTATTTTTACAACGTAGAAGACGGATAAAAAAACAAGCCAGTTGTTAAAGTTATTTCATGTTCGTTCCTTAATAAAGTATCCCGAGTTAAGAAACTGCTTGCTCAATAATTTACCGTCATTTACTATTGGAAATTACTATTCGGAGTGTCAATTAGATGAAATATTTAAAAATATTATCAGTGTTGTTTTTTGTGGGCGTAATGGCTGCCTGTAGCTCAACAGACAAAGATGGATTTAATTTATTTGGCGGCTCGGAAGATGACGCGAAAACAAGTGGCTATAAAGATGATGCTTCTTTAAGTGGTGTTCAAACTCAAGGCACTGAAACTCAAGGTTACTCAACAGACGGAAGCTATGACCAAGGTTTTGAGCCAGGCTCAAGTAAATTAGGCCCTGAATTCAGTGATCCGAATAATCCTTTGTCTCACCAGACTATTTATTTTATGTATGACAGCAGTCAGGTGCAGGAAGAATTTATCCCAGTCATTCATGCCCATGCTCAATACCTGATAGCAAATCCCGGGCAACGGATTATTCTTGAAGGCCATACTGATGAGCGTGGTTCCCGTGAATATAACATTGCATTGGGGGAGCAGCGTGCCAAAGCGGTGTTACGGATTATGGAAATGCAAGGTGTGTCTCCCAGCCAGATTGAGGTAGTCAGTTATGGAGAAGAAAAACCAGCAGCTTTAGAACAGGATGAAGCTGCGTGGCAATTAAACCGTCGTGTTGAAGTGGTTTATCAATGAAAAAAATTAGTTTCTGTGCTTTTTTGCTTATAGTTTTCATGGGTTTTGCTAATGCAGAGCCAAGAGCGTTACCACCTGTTGTTGATCATTCAACTTACCCCGGAGGGCAAAATCAAGCGGCTCATGCGTTATCGCCAAAGGCGATTTATGAGACATTAGGGCGTTTGGAGCAATTGCAGGCCGAGGTTCAACAGCTAAGAGGTCAGGTCGAAGAACAGGACTATACCATTCTCGAATTAAAGAAACGTATCAAGAATATTTATATGGATGTTGACCAGCGCTTATTGAAACTTGAGAATGGTGATATTGCCCAACCTAGTCAAGCTGAAGCTCCTGGCCAACAAAACTCTGATACACAGGAAGTTGCTCAATCAGCTGCCCCCGTTGTTGCTAAGAAATCAAACAAAAATGAAAAAAAGGAATATCAGGGAGCTTTTGAAAAATTGGTTAATGGCCATACCAGTCAAGCGATTAAAAAATTCAATCAATTTCTTGCCGATTTTCCAAATGGTGAATATACACCCAATGCCTTGTATTGGTTAGGAGAGGCATACAGTATTCAACAAAACCTTGATTTGGCAAGAAAATCATTTCAACAGGTGATAACCGATTACCCGAACAGTTCCAAAGTTGCGGATGCCATGTTGAAACTGGGATATTTGGAAATCAAAGCAAAAAACCCGGTCAAAGCACGTGAATGGCTATCGACAGTGACTGCAAAATATCCTGGCACAACGGCCGCACATTTAGCGGCAAAAAAGTTGCAGCGCCTAAAATAATACACATTAAATATACGAAACTTTTTTGGCTGAAACAATTAGAATTACAGAAATTTTCTATTCTCTTCAAGGAGAGTCGAAAACGGTCGGTTTGCCAACGGTATTTATTCGCCTCACCGGTTGTCCGTTACGTTGTCAATATTGTGATACCGAGTACGCTTTTCAGGGCGGGAACTCTCTATCAATTGATACAATTATCGAACATGCTAAAAGCTTTTATACACCCTATATAACTGTCACTGGTGGTGAGCCCTTGGCCCAGAAAAACTGTTTGCAGCTATTAAAGAAACTAGCAGACAATGATCTAAATGTTTCGCTGGAAACCAGTGGCGCCCTTGATATAGCACAAGTTGATGATCGGGTCATTAAAATTATGGATTTGAAAACACCTGGTTCCGGGGAAATACATCGAAACAGGTATCAAAACATTGATTTTTTGAACAGCAGCGACCAGGTTAAATTTGTTATCAGTCACCGGGAGGACTATCTTTGGTCAAAGTCTATTTTGGAGAAATATCTAATAAATCAACGTTGCGAAGTTTTATTTTCTCCCTGTGCAGAAGTGCAAAATCCAGCGCAACTTGCTGATTGGATTTTGGAAGATCAATTGCCAGTTCGATTTCAACTACAATTACATAAAATTCTTTGGGGTAATGTGGCTGGAAAATAGCCACAGATAATTTTGTATGCCTGATAAAGCCATTATTCTTCTTTCTGGTGGGCTTGATTCCATTACCATTCTTGCATTAGCTAAACAACAAGGTTATTCCTGTTATGCCTTGAGTTTTGAATATGGTCAAAAACATAATGCTGAATTAGAAGCTGCGAAAAAAATCGCACAAAAATACGATGTTATTGAACATAAAATTATCAAACTAGATATGGGAGCTATTGGTGGTTCTGCATTGACTGATAATAAAATCAATGTCCCGGAAAGTTTGCAAAACGGAATTCCAGTAACCTATGTGCCAGCAAGAAATACTGTTTTTTTAGCGCTGGCATTAGGTTGGGCAGAAGTCATAGGAGCAAAAGCTATTTTTATAGGGGTGAATGCAGTTGATTATTCGGGTTATCCTGATTGCAGACCTGAATTTATTGATGCTTTTCAAAAATTGGCGCAGGTAGCAACTAAAGCGGGTGTCGAAGGCGAAGAAATTGCCATCATTACACCGTTAATTTCATTCTCCAAAGCGGAGATCATTAAAAAAGGAATTAATTTAGGTGTGAATTATGCTGAGACTGTTTCATGTTACAGTGCTGATGAAAAGGGCAGGGCATGTGGTAAATGCGATGCTTGCCGCTTGAGGGCAATAGGATTTGATCAGGCTGGAATATTTGATCCCACTCGTTACCAGTAATGCCGATCGTAATAAATATTCCTTTGTAAATTACAATTAAATCGTAAGAAAGAATTATGAGTAATATTTTGGAAAGTTTGAAAAATCGTAACTATTCAGCATATTTAATTTAGCTAAAATCACTCAATATCAGTGACTTATGGAAGAAGTGTATGTGTCATGGATGACACAATCAAGCCTACAGGGACGTATTTACGGCGTCTTCTGGAATAAGTTACTGATATTGAAGCTATAAATACGCTGAATAGTTACGAAAAATCAATAATTTCATTCAAAAGGTGTAAGCAATACCAAAATCCACACGGACTACTGTTTCAGAAAAATCAGGAGAGTTATTAGATCCATCGAATGCATAATGATAGCCATTAACGCCGACCAAATAGGTCAGGCCATCAATTGCAGTTAAGCCATTCCAGCTTAATCCTGCGGAGACACCGACTGTATCACCCTCTAATCTTGGTACATCATAAATTGTGTCAATAAGGTCTTTATTGACCTTAAAAGTAAAACCAGCATCGTTTTTGATGCGAATATCGTTATATTTAACATCGACTGTCCCATTCATGAAGGCAATAGCAATATTTGTCGTGAGTGCGCCTTTTAAAAATCCCTGATCAAAATTGAAGCTATAAGTTCCTCCGATAAATGCTCCATCATATTCATAATTTAGATCCAGGTTTCCGGTTAGCGCTCCATTTAGCAGGGGGTTTGGCATTCCAGCTTCTGTCACTGAAGATATTCTGCTTTTTGTTAGAGCGGTATGAAGTTGTGTGTTGGCATTTTTATATCCGGCATAAACGACAAATTGATCAGTTACCGCATAACCCACCGAAAATGAATATTCGAGACGATCAAAATCAGGATTAACATTTACTGTTGATTTGATGCTTGATGCAGGAATCCCGTTAATGGCAGGAATTCTGTTATTGTTAACTATGTGTAAATTATCTTCTCCTTCAAAAGAATATTGAACAAACGCATCTACAAAAAAACGATCTACAAAAAAGGTTAGCCCACCACTGACAAAAGGAACAAAATCACTGAAATTAATTTCGGAAGTGCTATTTGATGATAAACCTTTCGAGAAGGAAAAAGCTTCCTGGGTATACTCATAAAACTGGAAGCCGGTGTTAAAGCGCGGCCTTAGGCTAAGTTCAGTTGCAAATAGCTGAGATGTTAAAGTTATCCACGTTAAAATTATAAATAATACTTTTTTTTTCATATTAGTAGGGAAATCAGAAGTTTCCGAAAGGACGAAGTTGTTTTTTTACCTTGATCTGTTTTTTTGTATTGTTAATCGTCGCTATTTTTAAATTATTTTCATTCAAGGCAAAGGAGATTTTATTTTGTAACTGTAATAATGCCGGTTCAGCGGGAAAAAGAGTTACTAACCTATTAATTTCAGATAGTGCCTGGTTGATTCTACCATCTGAAAGCGTTTTTTCTATATGATGTTTTTCGGCCTCAATTATATAGTTAAGTTTCTTGATTGCAAGGCTGTGATTTTTTTCAATGTCGAGAATTTCATGAAGACTTTCAACCGCATTATTTCCTTTAGGTTGGATGAGATGTTGTGAATTAATTTGCTCAGAAGCTCGTGCCAAGAGAGTTGAGATTTTTTTGCTGAAAAACTTATCAGTTTGAGAGGCAATAGTATAAGCATCAGACAAATAATGTCGGGCCAGCGTTGTTGACAGTATTTGTTTGGCTAATTGTCGGGCGCTGCGATAATTATGAGAATCTGTTGTCAGGTTTAGCTTTGATATTAATATCGTTTGAATAGCACTTATATTTTGTTTAGCCTGCTTATTGGTATTGTCAAGCGCTAGAACATCCAAAAAAAGCTGATACGCATTTTTGGGGGCCGGGGAAATGAGTTTTGATTCAGCCATTTTTAATTTGCCTTGTTCCAACAAGCTGGCTATTAAATGCTGTTTTTGTTTAATTTTGGAGTCTATTTTTTTGTTTAAAGAAGCTAGTTTTTGATGTGCTGGCTCAACGCTTAAGCCGCGCGTGGCGAATCGTTTACTTTGAACCAGATTGCCTTGAGCATAGTTTTTTTCTGACAACTTCAGATACCGGTCAGCAATAATATGGAGTCCGGCAATTGCTCTTTTTTCTTCTGGATTATGGGATAAAACCCTTTGAAAAGTTTGATAGGCATTGTCATTTTCAGGGGTTAGTAATCTGGATTGAAGAATTTGCTGTTCTGCTTTTGCTAATAAGATTTCTATTTCAGGTTTTTTTGATTGTTTTTTTGCAAATGTGGTTGTATTTTTTTGTTTCGAATCTTGAGTTTCAATAATGCTCTGTTCGGATTGATTTTTTGAATTCAGGCTTAATGGAATCTTTTCATTGGAAAAAGCTGCAGGAGTTGGGTTGTTTTCATCTATCTTTGAGAACCTGGAAAACGCAGCGGTGAGGATTTCCTGATTTGATTTTTTATGGGCTTCAATAATCTGTCTGGTTTTAGCAAAATTAGGTATTTTTGTTGGAGAAATAAAGGGGGCAGATACAAGATAAATTGTTAATGCAACGCCAGCAAAAATTATCCCATCTTTTACTGGGTCTAAAGATAGGGTCTTTTCTTTTTGCGGATAGTCTGATGAACAAGAAGTTGTTAAAGGGTTGTTTTTTGTAATTTCAGAAATTTGTGCAGAACTGATCTGTTTTAATTGAAGTTTTATACCTAGTAGCAGGACTTTGTTACAAATGGAGTTGATTTTTTTTATATTGCCTTTACTTTGTTGATAAATTTCCCTACATGCTTCCTCATCAAACAGATTATTTTCGGATGCCCCTGCTTTTTTTAGTTGATAGTGAATATAATTTTTTGTTTCCTGCTCAGTGAGAGGGGTAATTCGATGCCAAAGAATTTTTTTAATTTCTAGTATTGTCTGCATCTCAGCAGTATTTATTATTTTTTGTAACTTATTATTGCCCACTAAAATAATTTGGAGAAGTAGATTATCCTTTCTGTTCAGGCTTAATAACTGGTCGATACTGGATAACACTTCAGGGGATATTTTATCAGCATCATCAATGATTAATAGCGAAGGCTGTCCATAATTTTCAATCAATTGCGATTCCAGAACCTGTTTAAGTTGCAATAAAAGCAAGGAGATATTTGATGTTTTGGTTTTTATTCCAAAACTTGATAAGGTGAGTTTTATCAGCATCGAAGCTGATTCGACTTGCTTGTTAATAATCCCAACTGTACAGCCATGCTGAATATGTTTATAGACGTAGTGTATGAAGAATGTTTTTCCTGCACCATTTTCTCCAATTAGCGTATGAAGGATGACTCCTTTATCAAGGCCACTAACCAAGACCGCTAACGGAATTTCATAATTCTGGCTTAAAAAAATGTTGTCCAGATCATGAGTGTGCTTAAACGGTAGCGTTTTGAAATGATAGTATTGTTTATACATTTTATTGCTATTTTCTAAGTGGTTGCCAATAGCTTGCGTGTTGTCTTAGTAAGGCAAGATATTGCCTCTAGATTGCAGGTAAGTATTTACCTACAGTTCTATTGTAATCATTCTACCGCAGTTATAAAAGCAATATTCAGTATTTTAGGCATAAAAATTCACAAATGGTTCATCTTAAGTTTCCCTTATATGCTAACGGCGATTCTCCAGTGCTCGAATTCCATATTTTTTTTAACAAGGAATATGGGCCGCCTCCTTATTGACTACTCAGAAATCATCAAATTCGTGAAATAATTTTTATCATCGCATTTATTAGGCAATAAAGTTCATCATCATTGATGATATAGGGGGGCATGATATAAATCAGTTTATTAAAAGGCCGCAGCCAGACGCCTTCTTTAACAAATTGTGGCTGGATTGTTTTCAAATCGACAGGATTTTGTAATTCAACAACACCTATAGCCCCTAAAACTCGTACATCCTTGACTTGTTGAAAATTCAGACAAGGATCAAGTCCAATTTTCAAAATGTTTTCAATTTGCAAGATTTTGCTTTGCCAGGAAGAATCAAGCAAGATATCAATGCTGGCTAATCCAGCTGCACAGGCTAATGGGTTAGCCATAAAAGTCGGTCCATGCATAAAAACACCAGGCTCATGATTACTGATTGACTGGGCGATTTCAGTTGTTGTCAATGTCGCCGCCAGAGTCATATAGCCACCTGTCAAAGCTTTTCCAAGACACAGAATGTCAGGTTCAATTTTCGCGTGTTGGCAAGCAAACAACTTTCCGGTTCGGCCAAACCCAGTGGCAATTTCGTCCAGAATTAGTAAAACATCAAATTGATTACATAACTCTCTGACACGTTTCAAATAGTCAGGAGAATAAAATCGCATTCCGCCCGCTCCCTGCACAATAGGTTCCAGAATAACGGCAGCAATTTGTGAGTGATATTTTTCCAGTTGCTCAATTATAGGTTGGATATCGTTAGCCGTACAGGCCTGATAAAAATTACAATTGGGTGCATCAGCAAAGTATTGCTGAGCCAGAGATGTAGCGAACAAGTTATGCATTCCATTGACCGGGTCGCAAACTGACATGGCGCCAAAGGTATCACCGTGATAGCCATAACGAATGGTCAGCATTTTTTGTTTGCTGGGTAATTGTTTGCTGTGCCAATACTGAATTGCCATTTTCATAGCGACTTCAACCGCAACGGATCCAGAGTCCGAAAAAAACACTGTTTGTAGTGAATTTGGCGTGATTTCGACAAGTTTTCTGGCTAAATTGACGGCTGGTTGGTGGGTTAAGCCGCCAAACATGACATGAGCCATATTTTCTAATTGATCACTTAATGCTTGATTGATGAGCGGATGGTTATAACCATGAATTGCACACCACCAAGAGGCCATACCGTCAATCAACTCACGACCATCCATTAATTTAATACGAACCCCTTGGGCTGATTTAACGGGAAAAATAGGTAAATCAGAATGAATTGCACTGTATGGGTGCCAAATTATTTTCCTGTCTTGATCCAGGAGTTTATTTATTGAAGACACAATCTCTTAAATTAGCTATAAAGGATAAATTGATTGATGGCTATTGTATATTGTTCCGGCAAGGAACTGATCGGGTTATAATCAAATTTCAGAACAAAAGATAAATATGTGTCAATGATTATTATCATAATGGGTGTTTCCGGTTCAGGTAAAACAACAGTCGGCCAACAGCTGGCTGATGATCTTGGCTGGAAATATTTTGATGGCGACGATTTTCATAGTTTGAAAAATATTGCAAAAATGAGCGCCGGTATACCCTTAAATGATGATGATCGTTTGCTTTGGTTATCACAAATCAGTCAGCATCTTAAAAAACTAATAAAAAACCATGAAAATGCCGTTTTTTCCTGTTCTGCTTTGAAAAAGCAACATCGACGACAGCTGCAGGACGATTCAGATGCAATCAAATTTGTTTTTTTAAAAGGCCCAAAGGCACTGATTAAAAAAAGGCTCGAATCTCGTACAGGCCATTTTATGTCTGTGGATTTATTAATTTCTCAATTTGAGACGCTTGAAGAACCTGAAAATGTTTTGATTGTAGACATCAAACAATCACCAAAAAAAATCTCAACAGTTATTCAAAAATATTTTGATCTATTCAAGAAAAACCAAAAATGAATATTACCACCCAACTCTTACTCGATGGCTTGATGTTTCCCGAAGGCCCACGTTGGCATCAAGGATGTTTGTGGTTTACTGATCAACACGCAAAATTGATTAAAAAAGTGGATTTGCATGGAAAATCTTCTGTGGTTGCTGAACTTTCTGATTTACCAGGCGGGCTTGGATGGCTTCCTGATGGAAGATTGTTGGTGGTTTCTATGTGCCGACGTCAATTACTGGTTTTAAATCAAGGAAAATTAGAGCTGTTTGCTGAGTTATCAGAATTTGCATCTTTTCATTGCAATGATTTGCTGGTTGATCAGTTTGGGCGTTGTTACGTAGGTAATTTTGGCTATGATTTACATGGCGGAGAGTCAGTAAAAACCGCTGAGATTATTTTGGTTTTACCCGATGGAAAAGCAAAAATTGTTGCTGATGATGTTATTTTCCCAAATGGTATGGCAATGACTCCAAATGGAAAACACCTGATAGTGGCTGAAACTTTTGCTTCACGAATTAGTCGTTTTGAAGTGTATCCAGATGGCAGACTGGGAAAGCGTGAATTATGGGCTGATTTGGGACAAGCATTTCCTGACGGTATTTGTCTGGATCAGGAAAATGCTGTTTGGGTGGCTTGTCCAAATACTGGTGATGTTATCAGAGTCAAACAGGGCGGCGAGATTGTCGATCGTGTCACACCAGCAGTCGGTCAAGCCTATGCTTGTATGCTCGGTGGTGATGAAAGAAAAACATTGTTTGTGCTGAGTTCAGAAACTGATGATCCTGAACAGGCTAAACAGATGCTTAGCGGACGAATAGAAATTGTCGATGTAGATGTACCTGGCACAGGATTGCCTTAGCAACGAACATGAAATAACTTTAACAACAGGCTTGTCTTTTTATCCGTCTTCTGCGTTGTAAAAATAGTTACATAGCTGGCTATGCGCCTATTTCTACGTCTTGAATACGAATAAAAATACTGCCCCAGTTGCCAAACTTATTCCGTGCTCGTTCCTAGAATCTGTTCAAGATTTACTGCACCACTGCCAATTGTGTTGGAAGGTGCTCAAAATACTCATTTATTCCATGTAAACTCTGGTCTCTACCTCCGTCTGTACACAACTAATTGCGGCTGCTATTCTTTTTTTTCCAAAAAGAAGGTATATGCCTGTTATAACGGCGCATAATCAAATTGGCAATCAAACCAGTCCAGCCGGTTTGGTGTTTTGCTCCCAGCCCTTGTCCTGTTTCGCCATGAAAATATTCATAGAAGTAATACAGTTCTTTCCATTCAGGATTATTTTGGAATGACAATTCCTGGTGCATGGCAGGCACGACATCGCCTTCATTTCGCCGATAAAGATCGATTAGACTTTCCGAAATCAAATCGGCAATTTGTTTTAGATTCATCGGTTCGTTGTTTTGACAGGGTACCGGAATGACAAAATCATCGCCCAGATATCGGTGATATTTATCCAATGACTGTATTAAAGAATAGTTGATAGGGAACCAAATAGGGCCGCGCCAGTTAGAATTACCACCAAACATCCAGGAGTTAGATTCACCGGGGACATATTCGATCATGGCTGTGCCAATTCCCGGTATTTCACCCAGGTTTTTATACTCGCCATGAATGCGGCTCAGGCTTCTTATCCCATAGCGGGACATAAACTGGTTTTCATCAAGAACACGAAGCAAGATGCGAGATAATCTTTTATGATCGACCAGTGCCAACAAATGTTCTCCGTGATGATTTTCCCAGTCTGGATCAGCAAAAGCTTGTTGACCATTTAGTTTCCCACCTTTGTTGGCATGTAATATTTCAACAAACCTAGGGACATTTTTTAACAATCGTTGGTCGATAATTTCACAAGCAAATATTGGGATCAGTCCCACCATTGAATAGACATCGATTCTGTACTGTTCGCCTTCGGGTGAGATGATGACATCCTTAAAAAATCCAGCTTCCTCATCCCACAGGTCAATGCCCGCTTCCGCCTGATCTGTCAAGGCGCGGGCAATAGCGACAAATTGTTGATAGCATTGAATCGCAATGCCTTCATAATCATTATCCAAGGTGGCAATTTCCAAAGCCATTACCGTCATGTTAAGTGCAAACATGGCCATCCAGCCAGTTGCATCTGCTTGTTTCAGTGTGTATCCGAAAGGCAAAGGTTTGGAGCGGTCGTAGACAGAAATATTATCCAGTCCTAAAAAACCACCTTCAAAAACATTATGACCATCTTGATCTTTTCGATTGATCCACCAACCATAATTCAACAATAATTTATGGAATACTCGTTTTAGAAAATCAGTATCTCCATTACCGTATTTGAGCCGTTCCGCGCGAAATACTTTGAGCGTACCAAATGCATGAACAGGGGGATTAACATCATCAAAAGTCCATTCATAGGCAGGAATTTGGCCATTAGGATGCAGGTAGGTTTCCTTGAGCATCAGCTCAATTTGGTTTTTGGCGAAATCAATATCAATCAACGCCAGAGGAACACAGTGATAAGCCAGATCCCAGGCAGCAAACCAGGGGTATTCCCAGCAATCAGGCATTGAAATGACATCATGGGCTTTGAAGTGCCGCCAATGACTGTTTCTTCCTTTTAAGCGTTCTTTGGGTGCAGATAATTTATCTCCCTTTAACCAATGCTCAACATCAAAATGATAAAACTGTTTGGTCCAGACCATGCCTGCAAGAGCTTTACGCAGGATGCGTTTGTCTTCATCAGAAGCATCAGGTAACAGCTGCTGATAAAAAACACGAGTTTCCTGTCTGCGCTGAGATAAAATTTTGTCATGATCATCAAAGGGATTTACTGATGCCCTTGAGGATAGAACCAGTCTGATTTGAACTGTTTTGCCTGGTTCAATATGCAGTTGGTGCCAGGCGCCAAATTTAGTTCCATTCTCTGAATTGACAGCAGATGTTTGTGCTTTAATAATCCGGCGATGAAAGCCATCTTTAGGAAATTCAGATTCATTCTCATTTTCTTTTTTCCATAATTTTTGGGCATTGGTTTCATTATCGCAGAACATCAAATCAGCTGAGGATTCGCCATACAAGTAATAATCACCCAGTTGTTCATGCCTGGCTTTAGCAGCCCAGCCTGGTTTATTTCTATCAAGGTGTTGAATAATTGGGATAGCGCTTTGCTGGTTGTCCCAGGACCAGGTGTTTCGAAACCATAGTTGCGGGATGACATGAATTTGGGCAGCTTCAGGGCCACAGTTTTTAACGGAAATTAGAAGATAAATATTTTCTGGTGAATGCTTGGCATATTCAACAGTAACATCCCAATAACGATTGTCATTGAAAACACCACTTTCGTAGAGACCAAAAGGAGGATCTTCAAGATCGCGGTTAGTGTTTTCAGTAATTAATTGTTGATATGGAAAAGCTTGCTGAGGATATTTGTACAGGTATTTCAGATAGGCATGGCTGGGTAGAGCATCCTCATAAAAGTAAAGTTCCTTGACATCTTCACCATGATTACCTTGGTTTCCGGTTAAGCCAAAAGCTCTTTCCTTTAAAATCGGGTCGTGACCATTCCATAAGGCGAGTGATAGACATAAACGTTGTTGTTCATCACACAAACCAGCCAGGCCATCTTCATTCCAACGATAAGTTCGGGCATGAGCTTGGTCATGAGTGAAATAATCCCAGGCTTTACCATCAGGACTATAGTCTTCTCGAACTGTTCCCCAGGCGCGTTCAGCAAGATAGGGTCCCCACAAGTTCCAGTTTTCGGTTTTGTTTCTGGTATTTATTAGCCGTTGAAGTTCAGGATTGTTCATTGATTTGATTAACCTCCTTCACGAAATCCCGGATACAGCGTCATGCCGCCATCAACAAACAGACTGGTGCCGGTAACATAATCAGAATTATCCGAGGCAAGCCAGACGGTAGCGCGGCCAATGTCAGAAGGTTCGCCAACCCGTTCATAAGGAATCAGTTTTAATAATTGCTGCTCAGCTTCTTGGGTTTCCCAGGCAGATTTATTGATTGGAGTTTTGATGGCGCCAGGTGCAATTCCATTGACTCTGATTTTCAAGTGCGCTAATTCTTGAGCAATACTTTTCATAAACAGCATGACGCCGCCTTTAGAAGCAGCATAATTCACATGGCCCGCCCAGGGAATCACTTCATGCACAGAAGAAATGCAGATTATTTTTCCCGCCGCACATGAAATTTCAGGTATTACGCCACGGCGAACAAATTCCCGTGCCGCTTCTCTGGCGCATAAAAACTGACCGGTTAAATTAA
>CAZGYJ010000024.1:0-25212 GCA_964530345.1 uncultured Methylomonas sp. | reverse complement strand
TCAGCGTTTTTAACTCAATTAAAGTTTATAAATATCAGTATCTTATGGAATAAGTGTATGTGTCATGGATGACACAATCAAGCCTACACGGACGTATTTGCGGCGTCTTCTGGAATAAGTTACTGATATTGATACTATGAATACGCTGAATAGTTACGTTTTTCTCTGCAAAAGAAAAAATTCTTACCGAAACGGTTTATCCATTCCTACTGAAGTTTCAGTGTGCAATATCGAACCAGGGTTACTATTAATCCAGGCCCATATTTGATGCCAGGCTGTTTCAGCATGTAGATCCCTAAGCAACATATGGTATCCATCAGGAAAAAAAACCAGGGTTCTATCGCCCAAGCTGTTCTTGTTTAAATCCTGCAAAAACTTGTTGACCGCATTTTCCGGTATAACCTGATCTTTTTCTCCATACAAAAACAAGGTTCGATAGTTTTCAAGATAACGGGCATTTTTCAAGGCAATATCCATTAGATTTGCCAAACCATAAATTGCATCGACTCTTGTCGCTTTAATGACGAGAGGGTCGCGGCCTTGCGCCCTTAGCATATCAATATTATCGGAAGGTATAATTTCAAAACCTTTCCCTGTCAGGGTCAACCACGGCATGGTATGAGACAAAACCTCCAATAACACAGTTTGATACCAAGGCATGGTTGCTCTACCCCAAACTGCGGGCGCTGCTAAAATCAGCCCATCAACTGCTGGCGCATCTTTCCGCGTCATTGTTGCAATTACAACTGCACCCCCCATGCTATGACCAAGAACATAGATGGGAATGCCGCGATGCTGGCGTTTGATCAAATCAATAAAAGTTATTAAATCATCGGTCAATGTATCAACACCGTGCCAATAACCTCGTGCCGGACTCTGGCCAAAACCGCGTTGATCATAGGCATAACTGGCAATACCATGTTGGCTAAGAAATTTTGCTGGCATTTGGAAAAACTTGCTGTAATCGTTAAAGCCATGCAACGCAATAATAATTGCCTGAATATTATTTTCAGGCAACCATCTTTTTACCGGCAGCACAACTCCATCTTTAGTGACAAATCTGTCCTCTATTAACTGCGCCTCCTGAGTTATATTGCCTGCCTGGTAAACCCTAGGCGAACAGCTGCCCAATACAAAAATAAGACACAAGGCAAAACTTATTTTACGCAATAATATAACTACTTTCAGCTGTACCTCCGATTGATTTACAGATTGTTACAAATTTGTAGGGTCAATAGCTTGCAGAATAATCAAATGGCTTTGAAAAATATGGCAGAACTGGCTCTCAATTCATACTTTAGTACATTTGAAAAAAACTGCTTAGGAATGAACGGAAAAAATTGGGCACGAACTGTTTTAAATCGCGGCAAAGTCTCATTCTTCTTCAATGCCCGGTGATCCAGCCCTAATAATTTTCGCGGCCAGCCCACCAAATCGTTCAGTTTTTTGCCTGATGGTTTGTTCGAAAATATTCTTTTCTGCCGCGATAATGACTTTTTGTTTAGCCCTCGTTATCGCAGTGTAAAGTAATTCTTTACCCAGCACCGGGTTCATATCAAGCGGAAGAGCAATTAATATTTCATCAAATTCAGAACCCTGGCTTTTATGAATGGTCATAGCAAAATTTGTTTCACAATGTGATAAACGTGCAGGCAGGAATTTTTTTACCCCAGTTTCGCCTTGAAAATGCACCATTAATTGGCCTGAGCTTTCATCATACAAACAGATTCCAACGTCACCATTATATAAATGCATGGCTGCATTATTCCGGGTAATCATCACTGGCCTCCCTGAATACCATTCGCCACGTTTATTAATAATATTTAATGCCTGCAATCGCTGTTCGACCAAAATATTGATTTCCTGGGTACTGTTGTCTCCATGCCGATTGGAACATAAAACCTGAAAACTCAAAAAAGCATGAATGATTTCTTCAAATGATGCCTTTCTTCTGACATGATTTAGATACTCCTGCTGTTTTTCAGTAATAAAAGCAATCAAATCGTTTTTTAAGTAAACAATACTCTCTTGCTGCGCCTGTAGAAGCTGCCATGCTTTTGTAGCGTTTTGTTCATTAACGGCATCGGCAAGCTGCTTGATATTTTTTTTGAAACGGAATGATTGCTTTAGATCTATTGTATAATCCGGCAAGGCTCTGGTCAGATCCGCCAACACTGCTCCTGCTTCAACTGAAGCCAACTGATCTTTGTCCCCCAAGAGTATCAAGCGAGCGCCCGGTCTTAGCGCATCAACTAACTTGGCCATTAAAGCAAGATCAACCATTGAAGCCTCGTCAACAATAACCAGATCATGTGCTAAAGGTGATTTGGCGTCATGGTGAAAATAAGGAGATGGCGGTCTTGCACCCAGTAACCTGTGCAAGGTTGTTACTGTTTCTGGAATTTGTTTAGCAATAGCTTCTAAACAAGGAAGCTGTTTTTTACTTTTGCTGATGGCTTCCTGCAAACGCATCGCAGCTTTGCCGGTAGGTGCGGCAAGAGCAATCAAAAGCGGTTTTTCTGCCATTTCCTGCAACAACGCCAGAATTTTAACCACAGTCGTAGTCTTACCAGTTCCTGGGCCTCCAGTAATGATACTGAATGCGTTGGTCACCGCCAACTGAGCGGCTTGTCTTTGCCAGTCTTCCTGTTCGGTTTTCAAACCAAAATATCGATCTAGCGCTGCTTCCAGATTGGGTGCTGAATATTTTTTTGCGCTTAGTTTCACTACCTGGTCTGCCAATTGCCTTTCGTACGACCAGTATCGATGCGTAAACAAATTGCCATTATCCAGTATCAACGGCGTCCGCCCCCGCTTGGAAACTAAACCAGAATCAAGCAATAACGACTGATCTTGATTATCGACTTTTATGCAACTATGCCCATGGTTTTGTTGAAAAGATAATTGTTCCACAAGCTGATAAAAACGTAGCTTTTGATCACCATCAAGCCTGGATCGCTTGGTAATAAAACTGGCAAAAGCTCGGTCCAGCCGACTTGGAGTAAATTCAGGGTTAATCATCATGGTAATTTTGTTGGAATGAATGGAATCAGTAAATTCATCTGACGTTCAGCGCATTCCAAAGCAAGAGATTATATTCTTTAATTAACTTTGAGGCTGCTTTATTGGTTGTGTTGAAAAAAAGTTGCCTGTCAAAATTTTTTACAGTACTATCAACCTTTACAGAATCAATTAATTATAAGCATAATTTAATGTAATTGATTTCTTACATAATTACAATAAATCTCCACAACACCTTGATTTTTTAAGAGGGTAAATCATGAGTTCTATTTTTTTTGTCACTGCTTTATCTTTAGTGGCTATCTTTCTTATTTCCAGCAGATATAAACGTGGCAGCAAAAAAACCGCCTATATCCTATCCGGCTTTGGCGGCGAACAAATCCTCCTGGATAAAAGTGCGTTTACCTTACCAATTCTTCAGCAGGTCATCCAGGTTAAATTAACCACCCAATGTCTGAGCATTAAAGCTGTAGAGCATTCTGCTTTATTGACGAAGGATCACTTGAAACTTGATATCTCGGCTGATTTCTACATCCGGGTTCCGGCAGATGAAAAATATATCCTGCAAGCAGCCCAAACACTGGGAAAGTTAACCGCAAAAAAAGCAGCCTTAAAAAAATTCCTGAAAGGTAAACTAGTCAGTAGTTTACGCCAATCCGCCGCTTCTTTTTCAATGCAAGACATACTCCAGCAACAAGAAAATTTTATAGAAAAAGTTCACTCTCACTTGGAAACTGAATTACAAGAAAATGGCTTACTGGTTGAATCGGTAACACTCCAAACCATCAATCCGACAAAAATCGATTTCTACCAGGAAACCAACCCGCTAGAAAAAAAGACCAAAAACCAACTGCTCGAAAAAATTAGTATAGAACTAAAAAACCAGGAAATTGAATCTGAAAAATTATTGCTCGAAATTGAAAAGAAAAAACAGACTATGCGACTTGAGCAAGAAAAACAAATTAATTTATGCCGTATTGCAATAGAATCCGATGTTGCAAAAGAGCGATTACAAAAGCACAACGAACTTTCAAAGGCTGAATTAACAAAGCAGCATGAATTGAACCTAAAAAAACAAGCATTTGAAACCGAACTGGAAAAACAAAGACAAGAGAAAATAAAGCTTAGCGCTGAGATTCAGAAAACCAAGGAAATTACCTTGGCTGAGCAAGAAACAGAACGTGAATTAGCCAGACAAAAACAATTGGCAGAACTAGAAATCAAGAAAACTTTAGAAGCCGCCCAAGCGGAAAAAAAAGCCGCCACCATCTTTGCTGAGGCAGAACAAATCAAAGCGGCAGCAAAAATCAAGGCATCACAAATATTAAATGATATGG
Organism: uncultured Methylomonas sp.; assembly: GCA_964530345.1. Classification (GTDB taxonomy): domain Bacteria; phylum Pseudomonadota; class Gammaproteobacteria; order Methylococcales; family Methylomonadaceae; genus JALSJK01. Next base: position 20,854 of record CAZGYJ010000024.1, on the reverse strand, counting down.
AAAAACAAAAATTTGATATTGCTGCTGATGGAATAAAACAAATTAATTCCGCCATTGACGCACTGCACCAAAGTGGCTTCCCAGAAAGATTGCAAGATAATCTCGTATCCGTTATTTCCGGCTTGGTAGATTCAAAAAATGACCCAGTACTTCGTGCTGCCTCTATGTTAAATAACACTCAACTCGTTACTGAACATCAAGATAACAATGGTATCAGCAGCAAAAAAAGAGACAAGCTACAAGCGCTGCTGAATGAAGCGAACAGCTCAATGAATCAAGAGCGGGACTTTTCTGACAATTTTGATCTTGAGGCGCTTGCTACCACATCTCAATCAAGAAAAACCGGGAAAGCAGGTTTACAATGAAGCATTTTTGGAGAGCGCTGGGAACATGAAATGGTCATTGAAAGCGAAAGAAAGAAAAGTCACAGGTGATGTGTCAACGATACGCATTGAAATCACGGACTCCGGTAACAATTCTAATAATTTGATTTTGAGGAAACGATGAAAGCGCTACATTTTCATTGCTTTCATTGTATCAATAGCAGTTCCTATATAATGAAAAACAGAGTAGGCAGACGTAATATTACCCTGGCACAAGCTCATCAACTCGCTGAAGTCCTCGCGGTAACGCCAATCCTCTTTTTGCCCGAGCGCCCGAATAATGCTCTATATCCGCAGCTTTCAAAGTTAAATGTCGCTTTCCAGAAATAATTTTCAAAGAACCGTCATGAGCTATAACTGCGGTAGCAACCACTTTATCTTTTCCCGCTATCAAATCGCCTGTTGGAATTTGAATCAACTTATTACCTTTGCCGCGCGCTAATGCCGGAAGTTCCTGCACCGGAAAAATCAACAAACGACCTTGTAATGTAGCTACTGCAAGCAAGTCAGAATCATTTTGAATTTGAGCAGGACGTAATACATTAGCTCCCTCCGGCAAGGAAATTACTAATTTACCCGCCTTGTTTTTACTGGCTAGTTCTTTTAACTGTACTCTGAAACCATAGCCATAGTTGCTGGCCAACAAATACCAATCTTCAGAATCTCCAGCCAATAGATATTTAAAAAGTGAGCCAGCAGGCGGCTTTAATCTGCCCGTTAATGGCTCGCCCTGACTTCGCGCCGACGGTAAATCATGCGTGGTTGTGGTATAAAACCGACCAGTTGAATCCAGAATATAAACCGGCCGCGTGGTTCTGCCGAAAGCTGCATCCAGAAATCCGTCCCCAGCCCGATAATTTAGCGATTTAACGTCAATATCATGTCCTTTTGCCGCACGAATCCAGCCTTTTTCTGACAAAATAATGGTGATCGGATCATTACTAATCAACACGCTGGTATCCAGCGCTTTGGATGCACCACGCTGAACAATAGGCGAACGACGATCATCGCCGTATTTTTCTGCATCCCGTTCAAGTTCTTTTTTAATCAACCGGTTTAGCAATTTTTTTGACCCCAAGGTTTTAGTCAATGCATCCCGTTCCTTTTCCAACTCATCCTGCTCACCCCGGATCTTCATTTCTTCCAGTTTGGCAAGATGTCTTAATTTTAATTCCAGAATGGCCTCCGCCTGAATATCGGTAATTCCGAATCGTTCCATTAATACCGGTTTTGGTTTGTCCTCAGAGCGAATAATCGCGATGACTTCATCAATATTGAGATAGGCGATCAACAAACCTTCCAAAACATGTAGTCTCGCCAAAACCTTGTCCAAGCGGTATTGCAAACGGCGACGAACAGTTTCTGTTCTAAATGCCAGCCATTCCACCAAAATCTGCTTCAGACCCTTTACCCTTGGCTTGCCATCCAGGCCAATCATATTCATATTGACGCGGTAATTTTTTTCCAGGTCCGTGGTCGCAAACAAATGCGACATCACTGCATCAACATCCACTCTCTTTGAACGAGGAATAACCACCAGACGCGTTGGGCTTTCATGATCAGATTCATCACGCAGATCTTCAATCATGGGTAATTTCTTTGCTTGCATTTGTGCAGCAATTTGTTCCAGTAATTTCGCTCCGGAAACTTGATGCGGTAAGGCGGTAATGACAATATTTTCCCCTTCACATTCGTACTTTGCCCGCATTTTGATTGAGCCATGACCCGTCTGATACATCACCTGAATATCCTCTTTGGAGGTAATAATTTCAGCCTCTGTTGGATAATCCGGGCCTTTAATATATTCAAACAAAGTTTCGACACTGCTTTCAGGGTCATCAAGCAATTGAATACAGGCTCGGGCAACTTCAACAAGATTATGTGGAGGAATATCGGTCGCCATTCCCACTGCAATACCCATTGAACCATTCAGCAACACATTCGGCAAACGAGCGGGTAATAGCTGTGGTTCTTTCAGGGTGCCATCGAAATTATCAGTCCATTCAACTGTTCCCTGCCCCAATTCACTGAGTAATGTTTGTGCATAAGGCGTTAATCTAGATTCGGTATAACGCATCGCCGCAAATGATTTTGGATCATCAGGCGACCCCCAGTTTCCCTGGCCATCAACTAATGGATAACGATAGGAAAAATGCTGCGCCATCAGCACCATAGCTTCATAACATGCAGAATCGCCATGAGGATGATATTTACCCAGCACATCCCCAACGGTTCTGGCTGATTTTTTATATTTAGCTAAAGCTGTCAGTCCTAGCTCGGACATTGCGTAGATAATTCGTCGTTGAACTGGCTTCAGACCATCTGCTATGTTGGGCAAAGCGCGGTCGAGAATGACATACATGGAATAATCCAGATAGGCTTTCTCGGTGAAATATCTTAACGGTTGCTGTTCAAAATTATCCTGTATACCCATTTATCTCTTTGAATTTAACTTGTTGTGACGCTATCCTATCATAGGATTGAAAAATTAGAGTCTATCCAGCAGTATGTTACAATTTGCTAACGTACAATCAACCCAAGTAAGGATTTGCCATGAAAATAATAAGCAACGTTTTAACACTGGCTGCTCTAGCAGTTTCTTTCACTGCCAGTGCCGAAATACAACTGAAGGATAACTCCGAAATACTTGGCACATGGGAAGTTTATGCCGAGGCTGCCGCTTTGGATAAAACTAAAAGCGCCTTGAACACCGAATGGACTTTCCAAAAAGATGGCACTTTGAACACCAAATCAACTGATACCCGAGGCCGTACCGGCACTTTCGAAATACCTTTAAAATATTCGATCGTCGACGGCGCCATCAAAAAACAATCGACACCGGGTCGTGAAAAATATGAAACTTGCAAGGTCGCTGAAAAACAAGGTTCGGAAATGATCCTTAAGTGTAAATATTTGTATTATTTTATGAGAAAAAAATAATCGTTTTATTCAGCCCTCATCGCCCAACTCTTGTATGATTTAAATGACTGTAAACAAATGAATCGTTAGACTGCTTAACTTTTCAATTGCGGCAAATAAACCAGACTTAACATAATCAAGGCAAATAATGCTGGATATGCACGCATATCTGACAATACTTGCTTTTGCTTTGCAAACTGAGGCCTTAGCAGCGCTTTACCGAGTAATTCTCTGGTTTCCAGTCGATGATAAAACCAATCAATATCTTTACTCAACTCCTGTAAATAGGATTCATAGAGACGTGTTAAATGCTGATCACCTACTACTTTTGCACCGCCAAAGGGGGCATTTCTTGCATTATAATTTCCTACCGGAGCGGATGATGTTGGCGCCAAACCAAATGTTGATCGATGGGGAACATCATCAGGCTGATAAAACCCCTGCTGTTTTCCCTGGGCATTATATTTAGGGATAGGTACATTTTGCAGCCCACCCACACCAACCAGCATCCCATTCAACTTACCTTTCAAGTCACTAAAATCCATTTTATAGCGTGGATTCACTGGCGGCGCTTCCTGTCCATCAGTCAAAAAAATAATTTGAGAATCGCTGCCTTTTAATTGCTCAATAATGCTGGCTATGCCTTTACTGATACGGCTATCGGCTGCCCAAGCCATTCGCCAGTCTAATGCATTAATAACACTATCAATTTCTGTGAATGACGAACAAACCTCGATGGGCTCGAACAATAAAGTAGATTTTCTCTCTGTAAAAACTCCCAAACCTACTTTAGACTGGCAAGGCAAGTTAACCACCGCTTTAATTAACGCCTTTTTAACAAATTGTAAACGGCTGACCGCTTCACTTTCGATTTGATAATCCCGAGCATTCATGCTTCGGGTAATATCAACAATAAAGGTAAAATTATAAACTGGGCGAGACCTGATAGTCTCCGGCTTTAAAAACAAAATCAGCATAGCCAAAAACGCCAGACTCAGGCAATAAAACCGGTAATCTTTAAGATTTTTTGAAATATAACTCACAGTCATGGCAGATTTATGGCAACCCGCGAGGAAAACCTGGGACTGTCGCCCATAGCTTTGCTTTTTCCTGCGGGACGGGGTCATCCCGCTCCATCGTGATACGATCCATTTCCGGCAACAAACGCACAGCCACTTCTAAATTGTATTTTGCATCCCAATAGTGACTGTCCAAAGCCAATGCTTGCCGATATGCTTGCTTGGCCAGTGCTGCCAACGCTGATGCCTCATTAATTTGCAAGGCCTCTGCAAATTCGATGGCTTGTATCAAATACGTGTTGCCAAGATTGTAGCGACTAATAGCTTGCAGCTTTTGTGTGCCCTGATTGATAATCAAACTCAAAGTGGCTTGCGCCTCTTTATAACGCTTTTTGTTTTTAAGATAAATCGCTCTCGCCAATTGCAGCTCCGGCGTTGCATTTTTCATTTGCTTTGGCTCAATATCCCTGCCCTGATTAAGCTGACTGATCAGTTGGTTAATTTGCGCTGTTTTGTAACCTGAATAGGCCGTATAAATTGCACCAGTTAAAGCAATGAAAAACACTATCCAATATGTAAAGTGCTGCATGGTTTTTTTCATACCCTGGCCTCAACAAATTTTAATGCCAATAACAAACCAATAAAAACCCCTGCCAGTTGATAACAAAGTGTTGAGAGTTCCTGTTTTGGTATTTTTTCCAGATAATGCAACGGCATATTTTCCAGTTGATTAATATCGTTAATGGCTTTTTGTACGGCATCTGGGTTTTCAGCCTGGTACGCTTTATAAGGAATATTCAAGCTTTCAAAAAACAGATTCAGATAACGCTCGGGCATGGCAGCGGCATTATCATCCCTTGGGTCTTCTGGTTTTTCATACAAACCTGGGCTATTCTGACTACGCATAAATATCCAGTACAAACGAATGTTCATTTGCTTTACCCACCGCCTGATTTTGGCCTCGCTGTCTGGATCAATCACCGCCGCCCCATCAGAAACCAACAAAATAATGCGCGAACCAGATTGAGAACTCTGGCTCTGAAAAAAAGACAAGGCCATCGCCAGTCCTTTACTTATATTCGTATAAGCCAGCGCAGGTAAGTCAGTAGCAGAAATAGCTGCCAGTACCGCCTGTTTATTTTCTGTCAGTGGCATGAAAAGTAAGGGTGATGTACTGTAACCGGCAACACCAATACGATCATGATCCCGCCCTTTGATAAACTCGGTCAATAAACGTTTTGCAGCGCTGGCTTTTGACTCCTCACTGCCATCAGGCGCTTTACCCGCAAAGGTGTAATCCATGCTTTTACTGCGATCCAGCAATAACACTATATGCGCCCCGTAACCGATTCTTTCACGCTGTTGTTCGCCTCTGTTCAAACCTGCTAGCCCCAGTACCAAACAAACAATTGCCGAAAAAGCGATACACTTGATTAGCACAGAAATCAAGGTCGACAAGCCATCAAACGGCAAAACCTGAACTGCCGGATATGCACTTTCACTAACGCCATTATTCAACAAAGGCAGCAGGGCCAGAACTAATGCAAGCAACATCAATGGATGGTCAACAGCCAAATTCATCGCTGCCCTCGTTCTACCTGCAAACAATGCTGGCAAAATATTTTAATGCGTTCAACATCGGCCTTATCGACTTGTTTAGCTGAACCAAAAAAGTAGCGATTTGAACATTCAAAAAACCACCTGAATTCATTTTCAAGCTGCTGATAATCTGGAAAACGTTGAAAAAAATCCGTCAACCGGTGCTGAAATAAAGGTTTACCATTCAATTGATTTAGCGCCCCGTGCATCATATTCAGCATACTGGCAAACTCACGCTCTGAAAGCTTCCCCAGTTGCCGACAAGGGCGTTTGAAAACCTGATATTTTGGCAAAAAGCTTAACAAGCCGTAAACCCATGCCAGATAGATTGCTGCAAGCATAGCAATGCACAAAAACATAGCAAAACGTATCTGGTTGGCAGTATTATCCAAGAACGGCGCCGGTGTATCGGGGCGCATGTATTCCTTGCCATCCTGTTTCCGAATGGCCAATTCGCGCAGTGGCGCCGCAGTAAAATACCAAGGCGGAACCTGCTTATCAGTCATTTTGCCAAACTGCCTAAATTGCAAGGTAAAACCTGGTAATTCAAGCATTTTAACTTCTAAAGGCGCGTAAAACAGTTGATAAGTCAGGTCAATTTGATAACGAGTTCCCCGGCTGGTTTTAATTTTATTGACAGCAACCTTTTTCAAGTTCAGCCATCGATTTATTTCCCCCTTGCCTGGAAGGCTGCGGTATTGTAAAGCCAATCCGTCCCTGACTTCCACGATAATACGCCGTTTAATTTCATCGCCAATAACATACCCAAATGGACGAGGCGATTGTACCTGAAAAAAGGTAATGGGCTGATGAAATGAACTGGAGCATGCGTTCAGCAGCAAGACAATAAAAAACGATTTAATCAGTATCTTAACTAGTTGCATATTGAAAAAAATATTGGCTGATCAGTTCTGCTTGAAACCCTTGTTCAATAAACAATGGCTCTGCGCCAAAACTTCTGAAACACTTCCGCAACTGCTGCTTTCGATTTAAATATGAGGCATAAATCTTTTCCCGCAAGGAAGGCCGCATCAATAATGTGCGTGTTTTACCCAGCTCTAAATCAGAAAATTTAAGCAAACCCCAAGCGGGCAAATCACTGCTTTCCTGTTTATCCCAAATAACCAATGGCACGACCATATGCTGGTTAAGTCGCCGCATAATTTGCCGAACCATTGCCATCGGCAAATAGAAATCAGACAACAAAAACACCAATGCCGACCTGTCTGGCAAATAATTAGCGGCCTGCAATAAACCATCCGCCCGCCCTGTTAGGCGTGATGATTTAATTCGGGTTGCAATATCTACCACCCTGCCGTATTGCTGGCTCGCCGGTGATATTAAGAGTTGCGGATCTAGCGTTTGACCACAACCGACAAAACCAAACCGATCTCCTGTCGCATGAGCGGACTCGGCAGCTGAAAATAAACAGTCCACGATGATCTGTTTTTTACTGTATTTTCCGGTAAAACTCATGGAAGCAGACAAATCTGCCAGTAAAAACACATCCAAGCGGGAAAGCTGCCGAAAAACTCTGACCTGATAATGCGAAAATGGATTTAGAAAGCTGGCTCTCAAATCCAGATGCCTTGGATCCGGGAAGGCAATTAAAGGTTTGTGCTGATTAAAAACCAGGCCGTTACCAATAACTTTTCCTGAATGCGCCCCTGGAAAAACATTGTATTGGGCTGGTTTTCGATAATGAAAAATATTGTTTTCCGACATTTCAAGATTGATTGATGACCAGCGCAACAAACAATGACGTAAACAATAAATACACCGGCAAACTGTATTTCAAAGGGCTGTTGATTATAAGATTAACAACCCCCGAATAGTCCTTACTCTGCCGGTTATATAACGACTCTCCCAACAACCAGAGTACTGAATTGCCAACTATTAATGCCACGATACTCAATACACTTGCCTCAGTGAACAAAAATGACTGACTGGATAATAATTCTGCCCGCTCATTGACGTGAATCATATTAGCTATCAAGATACCTAATATTAAAGCCCCTTCATCAAAAGCGACCAGAAAAAAACCATAGGTAAAATAACGCAGACGTTGGCAACTGGTTTTAAACTGGGTACGATAATTGGCTAAATAGATAAACGGAAGACTTAGACAAAAAAGCAATAATCCGATAATACTGATTAATGCCCAGAACTTCACTCCAATCGCTGAATTTAGTGAGCTTGTATAAAAAGTGGCATAAGTAACCCCGCTAAAATGATCAAGCCGTTCGGCAATTATTGCGCTGATAAAACCGACACCAGTCCAGTTTAAATACACTCCCAGCAAATCACTAAACCCACTGGCAGGTGTGATAACTTTAATTAATTGTTGTTTGGTCATGACTTGATATTTTTTATAATAATGAGTTGTTCAACTACGGTGCGGCAATCCTTTCAAGAATATTTGTGATTAGTTCGGGTAGCAGCTGCTCTTTGCGATAGCTATAAACTGGACTTAAAAAAATTCGGTGTCCCATAGTCACGGGAAATACTGCTTGTATATCTTCTGGCAATAAAGATGTTCTGTTTGCCATCCAGGCATTAACCTTGGCCGCTCTGATTAAATAACTAACCCCTCTGGGGCTGGCTCCCGACTGAATTAATTGCTCCATCTCAGTATCACTGAGTCTGATACCGTATTTTTCAGGGTGTTTGCTTGCTTTCCATAAATCAAGAACATATTTTTTCAATGCCGAGCTTGATTGAATAGTCTGTTGAATCTGCATTGCCAATTCATTCAATTCAAAATATGCAATCTTTCCTGGCTCTACTTCGCCAATCAACTTATCAACATCGTGAAAACGGGAATTAAAAGCCAGCTCAGTCAAATGAACATCATCATCCGGCATGTCAATGTTAATTTCCATCATGAAACGATCACGAGCAGCAGCAGGCAATTCAAATGTTTCTTCTTTTTCTATCCGGTTTCTGTCTGCAAAAACCTGTATATGGGGAAACTGATACTCTTGATTAAAGGCACTAACACTGCGCTCAGCCATCACTCTGAGCAGCAAAGAGTGAACTTGGGGTCTGGCCCGGTTTATCTCATTAAAGAAAAAGGTTGCCAGGTTTTCACCTTGTTTAAGCAGAGGCCCGGGGTCCACCTGCGGCTTGCCTTTATTATCGAGATAAGTGTAATAAATCAAATCGGCAGGCATTAAATCTATCGTTCCCTCGATACGCTGATAAGCTCCTCCAAGTCCCTGCGCTATTGCTCTTAGCAGTGTTGTTTTTCCCACGCCAACACCCCCTTCCAATAACACATGGCCGCGCGCAAAAACCGAGATAATGCAATTTCTTATCGCTTGTTGCTGGCCTAAAACAGTCCGGTTGATTTGTTGTTCAAATTGTAAGGCTTGTTCACGCCAATCGCTAAGTTGATTATTCAAAACTATCGTCCAAAAAAACTCCAGCCCAGAAGAAGGACTGGAGTATGAGCTTAATATTAGTCTTTGCTGGAATCAGCTCGGCTGTTTCCAGTGCGGCATAGACAGATTTGTCTAACACCCATGAGGAGGCAAGATTAAACTTGCCAGAGAGGAGATGCTTCAGATCTCATCCACGTCATAAACAAACTCCCCCGTTTTATTAAGATGTTCCCAGCGCTTTTGATTGCGCGCTTCCATCTCTTTAATGGACTGTGATTGTTTATTCAGTTCATTGGGATCATGCTTGGGATCATACTTGCTTCCCGCCACTTGAGCGGGATAACCCGGCTTGGGCTCCCAACAGTTCCCCGGTTCTTTACAATTTGTTCCATCATAAGCTTGTACTGAAAAAGATATTGTTGCTGCTAATAAGCCAGTCATTTTTAAACTATTTTTCATGTTAAATTTCTCCTCGTATCTACTTTAACCATTTCGCCTTTTTTGGATTTCCTTTATAAATCGAGCGTATCCAGGCCATAATACGGAGCATTTCATCAGTATTGAAATTGACATATTGTGGCCCCATCATACCGTTGGCTCCGCCAAACAAGAGCTCGAACAAGCCCTGATCCGTTTCGTTACGCGGGTAAGTCCAATAATCATCGGCCAGACCAGGGCCTAATTTTCCTTCTGCTTCATGCCCATGACAGCCCGAACACCCAGTCATATAAAGACTTTCACCCTCTTTGATGGCTTCTTTATCCGTGTTATACGGATTTTTTCCTGTCTTCATAAATTCTTTAAAAGCTTCAGTGTCACCTCCTTTTTTGGCAAAACTCAAATCTAGCTCAGCGCCAGTCAATGCGTGTCTTAAAGTAATATCGGCATAGGTGGTCGTTGAGCATAAAACGCTTACCACTAGTGCACTACCTAATAATTGTTTAAATTTCATTACGTATCCTGTTTTAATTTTCTGATAACAGTGGAATTCCTTCTTGTTCCAGAATTTCTTCGATTTCTGATTTTTTCTGTTCAATAAATTGATCAAGCTGTTTTAACAACCGCCCATCCTCTTTGCGAACTGCCATTGAGGTACTATAGTGATGCCCAACTTTTTGCCCATCTGCCCGAGTGTTATTATCAGGTATCACTATCATACGCAGGGGTGTTGATGAAGCTTTTACATAACGTGCAGCCGCGGGGCCCCACATTACTGCAACTTCTGCTTTGCCACTGGCAACATCATTCACCAGCTTGCTGTTTTCATATTTTACATACTGGTTCCGGCGAGACTTGAAACCCACCAGCTCCTTGTTGTAATTAAACATATCGCTGTATCGACCGATCGCACGGATCATTACTTCCGCAGGTGTACCCGGTATGAATCCTATACGACGAACAGAACGTAAAATCTCGCTGTCCCAGTTTTCAAGATCCAGATTATCCTGTTCCCGTGAAATGAAGACATACCCAGACCGGTAGTACGGCTTGGTTGTCAGCACTCGGGGATCACCGGCATCAACTCCAATCACAACATCGCACTCACCTTTATCCAGAAAATCGCGGATGAAGTAACGGGGATCTTTCCAGTAAATATATTTAACTTTACGATTGAGATACTGTCCTAATAATTCGGCCAGTTTGTTTTCAAAACCTTCACCTTGATTATTGGAATATGGCATTTCGTTTTCTGCCGCACAAACTCGAATCGGTTTATCCTGAGCATTAACCTTTGCTCTTTCAGCGGATGTTGCAGCACACCCTGATACAATTACCAGCCCAATTAGGCAAACTATTTTTATCTTCATTTTCTTTTTTTAATCAGATAGAGGATACCGCTGAAAACAACGCTCATTTTCAGCGGTAACTAATCGTTATTTACAGAGCGAAAACCATGACACCACCACCCATTTGGGTATAGTGCGCCAACTCTTTAAATGCCCCTACTGCACCAAGACCGGCAGTTGGATCTTGGAGATCAAAAACCAGCCCCACACCTGGCCAACCGCCTACGCCATAATAAATAGCAACATACTGCTTACCATTATGTTTGTAGGTTATTGGATGCCCTATAACACCGGAAGGCAATTTAAACTTCCAAAGTTCTTCACCATTTTTGGAGTTAAGTGCTTTTATGTAGCCATCCAAAGTGCCATAGAAAACTAAATCACCTGCTGTCGCCAGCGTGCCGCCCCAAACAGCAAATTTTTCTTGTACTTCCCATTCAAACTCACCAGTGACTGAGTTCATCGCTTTAACCTGACCTAATGTACCTTTTGGTCCAGGATACATATTCAATGTTGCGCCAACAAAAAACTGGCCGGCACGGTAAGGAAGCATGAACGGTTCCCAATCCATACAGATATGATTGGTTCCCATAAAGAATAATTTTTTGTTAGGATCGTAAGATTCAATACCCTGATTGTGGTAGCCCATTGCTGAAGGACAAATCCCTTTTGCTTCATGATCCATATGTGTTGAATATTCCGGATCGCGAATCGGAAGACCGGTTTTTAAGTCGACTTTTTTAACCCAATTTACGGTATCATCAATTTTGAATGCATTAACCAAATCACCAGTTTCGCGGTTCAATGTATATACCAGTCCATTACGATCAGGATGTGTTAACAGCTTAGTTATTTTGCCGTTGACTTCCTGTTCAGACAGACCCATATAATTGACTCCGGCATAATCCCATTCATCATGCGGTGTTTTTTGATAACCGAATTTTGCCTCACCGCTATTGACATCTCTGCCCCAGATTGTCATCGTCCATTTATTGTCGCCTGGACGCATGGTTTCATTCCAAGGTGCTGGGTTCCCCGATCCGTAATAAATCATTTCCAATTCGGGATCATAAGCATACCAACCCCAATTAGTTCCACCGCCAATCTTCCAGGCATCGCCCTCCCAGGTTTTCAACCCAAGACCAAATTGACCATAGTGCGGATTGTGTCGGTTAAAATCAGAAGCTAACTTGAGGTCTTTATCTGGCCCTGTGGCATAAACACGCCATCTCTGCTTTCCATCTTTGATGCTATAAGCGGTGGCATATCCACGTACCCCAAGCTCAGCACCTGCGCTGCCAACAATTACCATATCCTTGACAACAAACGGCGCTGATGTCAATGTCGAACCCATTGCAATGTCAGAGTTCTCCATTTTCCATCGTAAATTTCCGGTTTTAGCATCTATTGCAACAACATGACCATCCAGCTGATCAAGAAAAATTGTTGCTGGATAATCTTTTGTTCCAGGCGCATAAGCCAGCCCCCTGTTAACTACATCACAGCAAGCAACGGCGCGTGCGGCAGGGTTTTGCTTGGGTTTATACTGCCATAGAATTTTATCTGGATTGTCCAGATCAAGAGCAAAAACATTATTTGGAAACGGTGAATGAATATACATCACCCCATCAACAACTAACGGACCTCCCTCATGACCATTCAGAACTCCTGTTGAAAAGGACCATACCGGTTTTAGATTATGTACATTTTGAATGTTGATTTGATACATCTCACTAAAATGGGTGGCACTGTAATCCTTCGTTTGCATAACCCAATTTGTATTCTGCTTAGAGAGCGCATCAAGCTCTTTATTGGCATTTGCTTGTTGCGATACCGAAATAACGGCACTGGAAACCAACACGGTAGCTCCCAGTTTTCGAGCAAATTTTAAAATTTGCATGTTTCCTCCTGATTGACTTTAGTTCTTTTGATTAAAAAAAGCATCTGCCAGACACAGTTAAATGTTTGTTTAACCTGAACCCGTGATTTCAATGCGGATAGCAGGGGCAAGATATTGGTTTAGCACGTGATTTGAAAAAATCATAGCTTCACCCTTAGGTTAAGCTAGCATTTTTTCAACCCATAATAAATCAAGAGCTTGTCACCTGTGCCGTAGTGAAGTCACGGGCTCAGGTTTAAAACAAGCCGCCTGATCAAGCCAACTTCATACCGGCAAATGCTTTGATACATTCTAGTTTTTTGACTGCGGCTTTAATACGGAATAAATAACCAAACCAGTCAGGAAAAAATCACTCAGGAGTCTATGAAAAATTCCTGATATAAAATAATTGCTACAAAAAGGAAAAGCTCCTATTTCTTTTAACAACAAAGTTATTCATCATGCCCATTTTTTCTTTGTTGATCATGTCAAAAATCAATGTATTACTTGTAGATGACCATGCGGTAGTTAGAGAAGGTTATAAGTCTTATCTATCTTTCTCGGAAAATATTGGTGAAATTATTGAGGCAGACTGCGGAGAAACAGCTTGCCAACGTTACATACAACAACCTGTCGATGTTGTAGTAATGGACTTATCAATGCCTGGAATGGGGGGACTGGAATGTATTCGGCGATTAATTAGCCGAGACCCCCAATGCAAAATATTGGTATTCAGCATTCACAATGAACTTGTCTATGCGACGCGGGCTATTAAGTCGGGAGCAAAAGGTTTTATCAGCAAAAGCAGTGTACCTGAAACTTTAGTAACCGCTGTTTGTTCAATCGCTAAAGGAGAATATTATATTGATGCGAATATGGCGCAGCAACTTGCTGTCAACATGATTACTGAACAAGACGATGAATATAAAATAAAACTGCTTTCACCGCGTGAATTCGATGTTTTTTGTTTACTGGCCAATGGCAACAGTCCTCGTGAAGTAGCGGCCAAACTGCATTTAAGCTATAAAACCGTATGTAACCACAGCACAGCCATCAAAGAAAAACTTGCGGCCAAAACAGTTGCCGAATTTACACTGCTGGCTAACCGTCAAGGGTTAATACATTCTGACACCTGAATCCGTGATTGCAATGCGGATCACAGGTGGTAATAAATAAGGGCGATCGTTAAGCCGAATCTTTCTTGGCAACTATCTCCTCATGGCTTGTTTTTTCAATAGACCCTTCACAGCCTGACATTTTTCAGGATTACTTACAAATTGCCCAAAAGCACGACTTCCTTCAGCGACATTAATTTTCTTGATCTCTTTACCTGTCTGACTGTCAAATACACTTATATTCGCATCCATCCAGTTCAATACAAATAATCGCCGATTTTTTTCATCGACAGCAATGTTTTCGGGATAGGCTCCGGTAGCGATGCTTTTAATAACCTTATGAGAGCGGGAGTCCAGCACAGTAACCGTATTCTCCAGTTGGTTGCTCACATAAACTTTTTGCTGTTTTCTGTCTATTGCGACACCATAAGGCATACGCCCGACCTTTATACGCTTTATTTCTGTGAAACCTGATAAATCAACAATACTTAGCGTGTTTTCCTGAGAATTCGCGATATAGGCAAACTGCTCATCTAAAGCAAGTGCAAAAGGCGCCGCTCCAACAGTTATTTTTTTTATGACTTTAAGCCGATTACTGTCAATCACAAAAACATCATTACTTTCCCTGTTTAATACCCAGACCTGGGATTCACAAGCGTCAGTCGCTATTCCTGCCGGTGATTTTCCAACTATAATTTTTTTTATTACTCGCCCCGTACCGGGCTGAATCACCCCCACTATGCCGGCATCCCAATCGGAATAAAAAAGCAGCTTGTTGGCAAAAACAACACCAAAAGGGCTACCTCCAACACTGAGGTGCTCCAAAGGAATGAGTTTTTCAGTATCAAAAAAGCTGACCATGCCTTGCTCTGGATAAGTAACTGCAATCCATGGCTTATCACCATTTATGGCAATGCCCGCAGGACCTTCCAGTGCGGGCATTTTTGTCTTGAAACTTAACGTATCACGATCAAATACACTAACAGTATCTCCTTGTTGCTGGTTTATAAACAAATAGGAACTGCTGATAGCGCTATTGCAATACATCAACAAGATCAACACTAAACGGAACATGCTATTCCAAGGTCTCTTTCAAACCCTTCAAACCATTTTGAATAAAACCTTTCATAGCTTTCACTGCGGCTTCATCGTTCAGTTTTTCTGAAGGAGTGTTTCCAGTATCACCCCGATAAAACCGGCTTTTCCATTTAACCTTGGTTTTATCTCCCTCCGCTATCAATTGTATAGAAGTTGTATAGGAACTCACTGGAAAAGCTTCGGTATTTTCAGTTTTCAAACGATAACTGTATTCATGATCGGCATCGCTATAATAATCCAGACTTTCTTTAATCTCCCCATTTGATAATGTCAGAATACGCTCGCCATCTGATTTATTTTGGCCATCTCCGGTACTTGCTTGCACATCAGGATGCCAGTCTGAAATTTTGTCAAAATTCTTTATCGCCGCCCAGACTTTGTCAATTGGCGCATTAATAATAATACTTTCATCGGCCTTTTGGGGAGTGGGTCCATGAGCATTAACTCCCAGAGAAACAAGGAACAACATTAAGAAAAATAGTCTGTTTGGTTTCATGATAATCCCGTGTAAAAATCCAGCATTATCAAACATAAAACCAAAACTGTAACGGGAATGCTTCTTGCAAATACGCGGGAATTTTTCCCGGTTTCATTTCATGCAGTCAATTCAAGATGTTATCCCTGGATTTAGTATAGTAAAAGTCCCGGCAAACAAATATTACTGTGGACCAGGCAACGCCCTCTGCTCAACCAAAGTCAGCACAAAGCCATTGGCTTCTTCAATTGATTTTTCCATAGCTCTGATAAGCTGGGCAATATCCAGGCTGATTTCAAGAAATTCATGTTGCAATGCCGCAATAGCCTGCGCATTCAGATTATGTTTTAAAAACAGTACCTGATCTTTAAAAGCGGCTAAAACTGGCTGAATTTTGTCTTCGGCCTGGCGCATGGTTTTTATTAATCGGCTATATCGTTGCCGTGATGATTTTAATTTGGTGCGACTTTGTGCGCGTAAGGAACGATTTGTGTATTGTTCCAATTCTGCTTCCCATTCTATAAACAATGCCTCAGAAACTTCTTCAATCGATAAAATTCTGTCTTTGACTGTATTGGCTTTGGCCTGACTGAGATCTAACTGATGCTTAAGAATTTTATAGCGAACGTCCAACCCACCTGCTTCGACCTGCATTAAATCTCTGAAACGTTCCAATGCATCTTCGAACTGGACTTTGGTTTCTTCCAGACTTTCACAGGCTTCTTCAACCCGGCAAACAACAATATCTCGTTTGTGATGACCAACGGATTCTTTTGCCCGGTAATAAAGATGCCGACATTTCCTTAAGAAATATCCGAGCAATAAATCCAGGGTTTGCTTCGCCATTTCTTCTTGAACAGTACGGTTGTGTTTTGTTGTTTTCTGGATTCTGCCATTTATTTTACTAACCAGGAGCTAAATGTATCAATATGCTCTCGGCTGATAACCTTGATCTGAGAGTTAAGCTTGTTAGCATACTGGGTAAAAGCTTTATCGACAATACCCATTTGAATTAATTCCTCAATTGAACAGTGATTGGGAATTAAAGCTGATTTTACCAAAACCAGATCAGTCACCGATAGCTGTTCCGCAAGCCATGCCGCCAGGCTATCTGAGGTAATATCCCAGCTTGCTGGAATCGCTGACCTATTCAACATTTCCACTTCGGTTTTTCCTGACTGAATTTTATCAAACAATGGTTTTTATGCAGACGAAAATGAAAAATTGATGCCGTACCCAGGTATGAATTGTAATATTGGAGCCATGCTTTGTGGAAATGATTATGAATTATCAGCAAACCTAGCCTACTAATTTCAAAAAATATAAGCTGCGTTTGCAAAGATAGACTATTTTAGATGGTCATAATTTTTTCATTAATGAAATGCGCTCCTTAAGTTCAAAGTTTGGTTTAGGAAAGCACACGAAATAACTTAAACGGTTATTCCGTGTACATTTCCTAGTCTCCTTACGTTAGCGTAATCAATTCATTCCAGCTGTTATTCAGTTTCAATCTCAGAGCAACTTTTCTCTTCAGGATTATTTTTTTGATCATATTTCTCAGGTGAATGGATATTGCTTTCATTATCAGCTTGTTTAGAATTTTCTAATTGATGTTGTGTCATTGCATTATCATGACTATCCATCTGCAAATTTTTCGTCAAACTTTTAATATCCTGACCTGACAGTCCAACTTCACTCAGTAAAGAGTCCAGCAAAGGTGCTTGAACCCGATATTGCAACGCGCTGTTTACGACTTGTTCAGCAAGGTTTTGAGGTGGCTGGTTTGTCGTCCCTTCTGAGCTACCATTTCCTACGCTGCCCGGCCCTGGAAAACCACCCATTTGAATAATTTTAATACCTTCAATTTGCTCCATAGGCTTGACACTTTCTCTAATAATCGAAGGTAATTCATGCACTGTTGCCATTTTTATTTGCATGGCAATTTGTTGTTCTGACAACCTATTATCAGCCTCATGTATCGCCTGCTTGCCTTCGGCGTCTACCTGATAACGTTTGGCCGCGGCATCTGCTGCCAATAATTCAGTATCAGCCTGTGCTTTCGCGGATAAACGCTGTTTGTCAGCGTCAGCTTCTGCTAAAGTACGAACAGACTTAGCCTTATCTTCTGCGGCCTGCTTTTCTGCCTGGGCTGCTATAGTAATGCTAATTGCCAGGCGTTCAGCTTGCTTTGCGGCATTAACTAGATCAATCTGTTTTTCCCTTTCGGCTATTTCCAACTGCTGAGTGGTAGCTACTTTTTCTTCTTCCTTGATTGCTTCCGCTTTGGTAACTGATGCTGCTGCCTCCGCTGCTGATTGATCTTTTGATTTTTCAGCAATTGCTATTGCACGATCCTGCTCTGATAGTTCAATAGCTTTTTGCTTTTCAA
Source organism: uncultured Methylomonas sp. (assembly GCA_964530345.1). Taxonomy (GTDB): domain Bacteria; phylum Pseudomonadota; class Gammaproteobacteria; order Methylococcales; family Methylomonadaceae; genus JALSJK01. Next base: position 2,808 of record CAZGYJ010000024.1, on the reverse strand, counting down.
TTTCAGCTTGATCAATAGCGCGAGATTTCTGAATATTTTTTTCAGTAAGCAGTTTCTCTTTCTCAATTTGAGCTTCTTCCACCATTCTTTCAGAAATAATAGCGGCTTCATCAATGAGCTGCTGAGCTTTGATTTTTGCCTGTTCCGACTCCCTTTGTTGCTCAGCTTCCTGACGGGCAATTTCTGCTTTTTGTGCGGCCGCTCGTATCGCAATTTCCTGTTGTTGTTGTAGCTGTGCATATTCCTCATCACGACTTAGCTCCAATTTTAACCGCTTGGCTTCCAGATTTTTTTTACGAACTTCTACTTCTGTATCTTGTTCAATCTGATTTCTGCATTTTCTGCGTAATTGAATTTCTTCCGTTAAATGAGTCAAACCCTCCGCATCAAATGCGTTATCGGGATTAAAAAATTCTTTGCTGGTTTGATCCAACCCTGTTAAAGATACAGTTTCCAGCTCCAGACCATTTTTCAACAAATCTTCAGAAACGACTTGTTGCACCTTTTGTACAAAATCGACCCGTTGTTCATGTAATTCAATCATCGTCATTTCAGCAGCAACAGAGCGTAAGGCATCAACAAACTTACCTTCGACCAGATCTGCTAATAGATTTGGTTCCATGGTTTTTATTCCTAACGTTTGTGCAGCATGGCTGATAGCCTCTGCAGTCGGTTTAACACGAACATAAAACTCAGCCTGAACGTCAACACGCATTCTGTCACGGGTAATTAACGCTTGATCATTTGCTCGCTTGACTTCCAGGCGGAGCGTATTCATATTAACAGGTATGGTTTCATGGACTACGGGTAAAATAAGCGCTCCACCATTAACGATCACTTTTTGACCACCCAAGCCGGTCCGTACAAATGAAACTTGTTTGCTAGAGCGTCTATAGAGCCGAGAAAAAATAAAGCCAATAGCGATTAAGGCAATAAGAAAAATGCTGGCTATGTCTATAATAATATTGTTAGAAAACATAATAACTTCTCCTTTAATTTATAGGGTATATTACGAACGGACATGAAATAACCTTAACAACTTGCTTGTCTTTTTATCCGGCTTCTGCCTTGTAAAAAAAAGTTACATAACTAGCTATGCGCCTATTACTGCGCATTGAATACGAATAAAAATACTGCGCCAGTTACCAAGCTAATTTCGTGCTCGTTCCTTAAATCTCACGCCATTCAATTTTCGACAAGTGTCTCGAATGTATTCTTTATGACGCGAAATATCACAGCTTCTTGTTTAACTATAAGTACAGATGTTCCGCTGCTAAAAACATCATCAACATTATCTGGCTCGACCATGACATAATGCGTTTGACCATATTGATCTGATAACTTTGCTTGTGCTGGTGAATTAGAACGTGCAGTACCCAGCGTGATAACAGCAACTCGTCCGATAAAGCTATTTGAATTAACAGCTTCGGTATCGTCTTTCGGTATCATTCGAGCCAGTAATCCAGCAACAAATCGAACACAAAAAATAGCGAACAGCAGTGCTGGAATTGAAACTAATAGTGGTGGTAAGGTACCTGTTAAATAGTAAAGACTGAGGCTTTGAATCAATAGTCCAGATAAACCGAAAAAGGTTAGGAACAACACTAGTATTATTAGAACAGGCACTTTGCCTACGTATAACCATGCCAACCAATTGGATGAGCGAAGTTGAGTTTCTGCTGCATCAATATCTGCATCCAGCTCAAAAAATAGTCCATCTAGCAAACCTGAAATACCTATTCCAATTAATGCTCCCAGCATTTCCACAATAGCAATCATTGCCATAATGGCTAATGCTACTGAAAAAGGCAGGCAGGCTGGAGTTGCTAGAAAACTTAATATCTCGTTATTCATTTTGATCCTTCAACTGAGTTAACCTTTTTTGAATAGCATCCTGTTTGCTTAGCTCTTCTAACTTGGCAAGCTGTAATGCAGCTGATTTATCGGGAACAAGAGAACCACAATCAAGTCTTGTATGTTTTTCCAACAAACGGTTGAAAGTAGTTTCAGCATTGTAAATACGATCTTCTGCAGTTACTCCCTGTTTGTATTTGTAGTTTCCATGTACTTGCTGGGAAAGCACTAATCGGGATAATTCTTCACGCATACCTCGCTGTTTTTCTTCAAGAACCTTTAGATGCGTTTGTAGCTCCTGCTCTTGTTGAGAACAGCTTTTTAGCATTGATTTCAAGTCTAGTTTTTTAGCCTCGAGATCTAGTTGTTTAGCTATGCCGACTTCAACCAGATCTTCTCGTTGACTCTCTAATGCAATTGCAATTTTGTCGCTGAGTAATTTGTGTTGAAATTCATCTTCAGAAATGTCAGATTGAATTAAATGTCTTTTTGCAATCACCCGACCTAATTCAACTCGAACCTCAGCAACTACACTATCAACTTCACTAATAGCTTCTTCCATTACCATTTCTGGTGCCATTTTTTCAAGGGTCTCGACAAAGCTATTGAGACTACCATTAATAAGACGATTGACTCTTGATGATAATTTCTCATTCATAATAGATTCTCCTTTATTACTCTGTGATTGATATTGTCTTGCATATTCAATATATGGTTTTGCAATAATGAAGACTAGTGCTTTAGCGCTAAGTGGCAGTATTTAAGCAGTGAAAGGAAAGGTTTGATGGGTAAGAGGTATAAACCGACAGCGATTGATGGCGGCAAATAAATTGTATGATTCAGATCAACAAATTTTGGGGAGATAACACGTAGGGCGAAAAGCGACAGTAATATAGAGATGTATGCCACTCACCAACAAAATAAGCCCACTCAGTCATTTTTTAGTTACGCTTC
>CAZGYJ010000023.1:12474-25546 GCA_964530345.1 uncultured Methylomonas sp. | reverse complement strand
CTGGAAGAACAGGTGGAAAAAAAGGCTGTGCCGGATATGCCGGAGCCACTGGCCGAGAATCCCCATGCCCGTGCTTATTACGGAGTATTCAGGGTCGTGCTGGGTAGCAACGTGTTTGAGAATATTTCAAACACGGATCATCAACACTATATTGACCAGGCGCTGAATATCGACAAGATTGTGGATAAAGCCGTGGCCGAGCATTCACTGAACCCACAGAATATCGAAGCCGAAATTCGCAAGAAGCTGTTGCCAGTCTTATTCAAGCTGATTGGCATGGACAAGGCGAAGGAGGTCATCGAACAGGTTATTCAGATCACACGCCTTGGCCTAGCAGAACAGGATGCCTGAGTCTATGAGCCAACTGAAATGCCGATATGGTGACGATGAATTCCACTATAAGGTGATCTATCTACCACCACGAGAAAAACAGCGGCGGCGAAAGATTGCCATACACATCCATCCCAATGGCGTCGTACAGGTTGACGCACCAGAAGACACTGACGCCACAGAGATAAGACAGGCCGTCAGTAAGCGGGCGCGCTGGGTAATAAAGCACCTGGCAGAAATCCGGCAACGCCAGCATGAGGTATTGCCACGCCAGTATATTAGTGGAGAAAGCCACTTCTACTTGGGCCGCCGCTACATACTGAAAGTCCATCATGCGCCCCGGTTGGCGCCAGAAGTAAAGTTACTGAGAGGCCGCCTTAAGGTATCGACACCGGATAAATCACCTGATGCTGTTAAAGGCTTGTTGTGGAAATGGTACAAGGCACATGCAAAAACCACATTTGGGCGCCGACTGGACTTACTGGTTGAACAGGTACCCTGGGCACGGAAATCACTGCCGGGGGTTCGGCTGCTGACCATGAAAAGACAATGGGGAAGCTGCTCACCCAAAGGCGATATTATCCTTAACCCTCACCTTGTGAAAGCCCCCCGTGACTGTATCGATTACGTCATATTGCATGAGCTTTGCCATTTACAAGAGCACAATCACAGCCCGAAATTTTACCGCCTGCTTGGTCAGCTAATGCCCGACTGGCAATCAGTCAAAGCCAAACTCGATAATATGTCTGAGATTTTGCTGAACCAGTGATGCCAAATAAAGACTTAATAAAAAATAGGGCGGTGTATTGAATAGGCGATAACGTAAGTCTTTGGAGCCCCCACTCAAATCAATATAGGTCCAACAAATCGACAACTACACCTCCTCTTAAAGTGTTATAAAGACCCAGGACGATCGTATCTGATGGATTCAATTTCCCATACTTTGCTGGTTTCTGAAGTTTGAACAACAACCTCATCACCTATACTCTTTCCAAGACAGGCTCTAACGATCGGCGCATTTACTGATGCATAGTTCTTTTTTCCGTAGATTTCATCTGGGCCAACGACTCTGAAACACAAAGTGTCCTCATCTTCATCGTTTAAAGTCACCCAGGCTCCAAAGAAAACTTTTCCTTCTTGAACAGGGCTATATTCGATAACGCGTAGCTTATCTAATCGCTTTCTAAGAAACCTCACCCTTCGATCAATTTCTCGAAGCCTTTTCTTGTTGTACTGATAGTCTGCGTTCTCAGAGCGGTCACCAAGGCTAGCTGCCCATTGGACTATCTTGGTTACTTCTGGTCGCTCTTTGCGCCAGAGGTAGTCGAGTTCTTTTTGTAATTCTGCGTAACCTTCCGGTGTGATGACGTTAGTATCCATTTTCATTTTGTATCCATAAGGTGCTACAGGTAAGTGAGTGATTTTTTCACAGCATCTACAGTGGCAGCTCGAAGAACCACGGTTCTGGTATCATCCACAATTTCTCCATATTCTGAGACCGAAAATCTCCACTTGCCAAGAAATTCTTCTGAAATGAGATATTCCAGAGCGCGGCGCTCCAGGTTGTTGAGCATGCGCTCTTCTCTCAGAGTTTCGTTCTAGAAGTCTCTGACTTCTATGCGAGTGCCCGGCGGGACAAAATCACGGATCTTTTTATTGGCTGCGGCTAATTCAGAAGCCTGAACCCGTGCCAGCAACCTGTGCTTTGGGTTCTGGATTTCCTCGATCCAGTCGTCCTTCGTTCTGGTCTCCATGCGTGGTTTGTCGCCTCGATGATGCTCTTCAAACGAGTGAAGCAGTGCCCGATAACTTTCGCCGGTTTTGTTTCTCAGGCTCTGGGCTTTCGGTACACCTCTTTTATGTCCCAATCGGGCGATGGTAGCCATGGAAAAATCATTAAGTCCTCTTTGCTCCTGTTCCACACAAATTTCGTAGATAGCATCCAGCGGTTTGCAAGCCTTTGGAGATGCCGTTTCTTTGAGTTTTTGCAGTAACGGTAAATGACAAAGAAGAAGTTGTCAGAAAGTATTCGGATCATTTTTTTGAACCTAAAGGTTATGATAATATTAAAACGGAGGGATTGACGAGGCTTTTTTGCCTCGCATCCCGACTTTAGTCGTTAATACTACCTCTTCAGCTTTAGCTAGTGGTTGTTTAGTAGTACAATATTCAAGAGTTATTTCCAGATTCTATACTTCTAAAAAACAAGGGTCAAAGAATTATTAGATTAAATAATAGTATGTTTTTTAGTAGGGTTCTAATATATCTACCGTAAAAATGAACTTCGTGAAATTGATCGTCGTATTCGTTATTTACAAAAACGTTTGCCGAATCTTAAACTGGTTAATGAAAAACCTGCGACTCAGGATTGCATTTTTTTTGGTGCCAAAGTGACGCTGGAAAATGATCAGGGCGAGGAAGTGCAGTACCGAATTGTGGGGCCTGACGAAATTGGCAAGCAAAATTACATCAGTATGGATGCTCCGCTTGCCAGAGCGCTATTGAAGAAAAGCATTGATGACGAAGTGACGATTAAAACAGAATTTGGCGCTCGTCACTTTTTGATTCTGGATATTGAATATTAAATTTCCAAGCCTGATCCTCAACTTTCCAATAAAAAACCAGTTTAATTATTTTGAATGATTCAGTAAAACTCCCAAGCGATGCCCTTAAATTAACAGCCAATCTGGATGGTCTTGATATTTCATCTTCGGTATTGAAAAAAAACCAGTACATCCTAGGGCAATCCAGGGCGCAGTCAGCTCTTGAGTTTGGCGTTGCCATGCATAACCCCGGCTATAATATTTTTGTTATGGGCGAACCTGAAACCGGCCGGTTATCCATGGTGACTTCCCATTTGGATTTGCATGCTTATGCCCAAGACACGCCTCAATCCTATGCGTATGTGGATAATTTCGAAAATTCCAGAGAGCCTTGGGTGATTGCTTTGTCCCCGGGAACAGCGCAGGATTTTTGTAAGGATATTTCGAAGCTGATTGATAATCTGTTAGCGACATTTCCGGCGATTTTCGAAAGTCCGACCTATCAACAAAAAAAGACCTCCATTGAATTAAGCTTTAATCAACGTTACAACAAGGCATTGGAAATCGTTGAAAACAAGGCGCGATCAATGAACGTTGCATTATTTCGTGAAAGCGACTCCGTCTCGTTCGCACCGCTCCGCGATAACAAAATTCTGAATGAAGAGGATTTTAACCAACTTCCTCAGGAAGATCGTGAGCAATACAATCAGCATGTTCAAGAGCTTGAAGAATTTCTGGCGGAGACCCTTTCCGAGTTGCCGCAATGGCGTCGTGAAATGGTCGATAAAATCAAGCAACTGGATAGTATTACCATCCGTCAGGCGATTAATCCTTTATTCAAGGAACTCAACGACAAATACAGTCAGATTGACGATGTGGTTACTTATCTGGCCGAAATAAAAAAGGATCTTCGTCATACCTTAATTGATTTGCTAGTTCAGCCGCAAATCATGGAGGCTTCAGATACCCGTAAGAGGAAAATGTTGAGTGACCAGTATATGCCCAATATTCTGGTGGATTATTCGCAGGAAAGTGGCGCGCCAGTTATTTACGAGCCACATCCCATTTATTCCAATTTATTCGGACGTATTGAATATGTCAGCGAACAAGGGACGCTGGTAACCAATTATCATCAAATTCGGGCGGGTGCATTGCACAAGGCTAATGGCGGTTATTTGATCCTGGATGCAGAAAAATTACTCACCTATCCCTATGTTTGGGAAGGTTTGAAAAGGGCGTTACAGTCAGAGCGGATAGAAATTGAATCACCTTATTCAGAATTAGGTATTAACCCGGTATCCCTGAAGCCTGAAGTTATTCCATTGAATATCAAGATTATTCTGGTTGGCCCAAGGGAAATTTACTATTTGCTGCAGGAAATGGATAGTGAATTTAACGAAATGTTTCGCATTCTTTCTGATTTTGATAATCATATTCCGCGCAATAATGAAACAATGTCACAGTTTGCGGCATTGATGCTAAGACAAGCCAAAGATGCTGGAGCCAAGCCTTTAACGCATGGCGCGATTGAATGTTTGATTGAGCATAGTTCCAGATTGGCAGAAAACCAGCTGCGATTGTCTGCCCGAATTAATGATTCGCTGGAAATTATTGGCGAGGCGGAATATCTTCGCAGTCAAGCTGATAGCGAATGGATTGAGCGTCAGCATATTGATAAAGCTTTGGCGTTAAGAGAACAGCGAAATGGTCGGATTTCAATTAATGTTCTCGAAGAAATGCTTGATAATACCATTTTGATTGATACCGAAGGGGCGGCAGTTGGAAAAATTAATGGCCTGACAGTGATGGAAGTAGGCGGGAGCAGCTTTGGTGCCCCCGCGCGCATCACCACAACCGTTTATCCTGGCTCTCGAGGGATTGTCGATATTGAACGAGAGGCAGAATTGGGGCAATCAATTCATTCCAAAGGAGTTTTAATTCTTACCGGTTATCTCGGACATTGCTATGCCCAGCATTTTCCGTTGGCTATTTCAGCGAGTATTGCGATTGAACAGTCTTATGGGCATATTGATGGCGATAGCGCTTCTTTAGCGGAGTTGTGCTGCCTGATTTCTGCATTGACCAGGACTCCTATCAGACAATCTTTTGCCATTACCGGGTCAATTAATCAGTATGGCGAAGTTCAAGCTATAGGGGGAGTCAACGAAAAAATTGAAGGGTTTTTCAGGCTTTGTCAGGCCAGAGGGCTTGATGGGAATCATGCTGTGATAATACCTGCTGCCAACAAACGTAACTTGATGTTGAAGCAAGAAGTGATTGATGCTGTAGATAAGGATTTGTTTGCTGTTTATACCGTAACTAATGTCAATGACACATTGGAGTTGTTAACAGGCCAGATTGCTGGAAAAATTGATGCGCATGGGAACTATTCAGAGGATAGCATCAACTTTAAGGCAATTTCCAGGTTGAAAGAAATTTCGGAATTAGCTTCGGAAAAAGAAGATGAGGATGGAGAGGACAAAAAAGAGCATGGCATTTGATTTTTCCCACTTGTTGCTTTGGCTGGTCCAGATAGCATAGAAAGTCATCCACTTACTCATTTTTCACTGTTACCTTGGCTTTTTACAAGGTATTATCGCTCACTTGTTGAGATTAATTGACCCCGGGGGGAGTTATGAAGGGAAAAATGACCATCACCACTAAAATTCTTATTGCCATGTGTATTGGCCTGGTTTTAGGTAGTTTGCTGAATGCATTCGCCTCAAAAATAGATTTTGTTCAGACTTATTTGGTAAATGGGCTTTTTCATGTGGTTGGCAAGATGTTTATTAATGCCTTGAAAATGCTGGTGGTTCCTCTGGTGACTTTTTCCCTGATTTGTGGGGTGAATGGTATAGGTGATGTTGGTATGTTAGGCAGAGTCGGCCTTAAAGCATTTTTGTTTTATATGTTGACCACGGCTATGGCAATAAGCCTTGCCTTGATCGTAGCGATTTTGGTTGGGCCTGGCAAAAATAATTCCACGCCAATGCTGGAAACTGGCGGTTTTAGTGCTAAGCAAGCGCCGCCTCTAACAGATGTGATTATCAATATTGTTCCCAGCAATCCGGTACAGGCTTTTGCAAATGGAGATATGTTGCAGATTATTTTCTTTGTGATTTTGTTTGCTATTGCCATGTTGATGGCTGGTGAAGCAGGAAAAAACTTAGCTTTGGGTGCTGAGAAAATGAATGAAGTGATGATGAAAGTTGTTACGTTGGTAATGGATTTTGCTCCCATTGGGGTATTTTGCTTAATGGCGAAAACCTTTTCGGAACAGGGTATTGGGCTGATCATGCCAATGATTGGTTATTTTTCAGTGGTGGTAGGTTGTCTGATTATTCATGCTTTTGGAACATTGAACCTGCTGTTAACTTCAATGACACGTTTAAATCCTTTTACTTTTATGAGGAAAATACGGCCTGCCCAGATTTTTGCATTCAGTACTGCCAGTTCAAATGCAACGATTCCCGTAACATTACAAGCCGTGGAAAAACGTATGGGGGTGCATAATTCAATTGCCTCCTTTACCATTCCTTTTGGGGCCACTATTAATATGGATGGTACGGCGATTATGCAAGGGGTAGCGACGGTATTTATTGCCAATGTGTACGGCATAGATTTGGGTTTAAGCCAGTATTTAACCATTATTGGCATGTCGGTATTAGCATCAATTGGAACAGCCGGAGTGCCAGGTGTTGGATTGATTATGTTAGCAATGGTATTTAATCAGGTCGGTCTGCCTGTGGAAGGAATTGGTTTGATCTTGGGTGTTGATCGCTTGCTTGATATGGTCCGCACTGCTGTTAATGTTACCGGTGATGCTGCAGTGACTTGTATTGTTGCACACGGAGAAGATGAAATTGACAGGGAAATTTTTAATAATCCTGAAGCGGGTTTGATTACAGAAGTGGCTTTGCCGCATAAGGGTTAAGTAGGCAGGAAAGATAATTATGGATTCAATAACAAAACTACAAGAACAACAAAAAACTTCGTTAATATCCAGACTGGGACCGGGGCTTTTGTATGCGGGCGCTGCAGTGGGTGTTTCACACTTAGTACAGTCAACACGTGCCGGTGGCATGTTTGGTTTCTATTTAATCCCTGCAATTATTATTATTCATCTAATTAAATATCCTTTTTTTGAATTCGGCCCTCGTTACACTGCGGCAACTGGAAGAAATATACTTCACGGATACAAAAGACTGGGAAACTGGGCGCTGTGGACGTATTTATTAATGACATTAGGTTCGATGTTTATTATTCAATCCGCTGTCACGGTTGTAACTGCAGGTCTTGCCGTTTACATTTTTCACTTTCAGGGGGTTGCTGGTCTTGGTCCGCAGCAAGTTGCTGCAGTCATCAGCGCTGGTTTACTTTCAATCTGTTTTGTTTTGTTGGCAAGCGGCCGATATTCACTATTGGACAAATTAATCAAAGTGATTATTCTGATTTTAACGGTGACTTCAATAGGGGCGGTTATTATGTTGGCGCTTGATAACCCTGGATATTATAAATCAGCGAACACTCAATTCAATTTCACTGATACTACGCATCTGATTTTTCTAGCTGCTTTTTTGGGCTGGATGCCGGCACCAATGGATATTTCAGTTTGGCATTCAATCTGGTCAGAAAGCAAAAATGAAAACCAGGAGGGAAAAGTCAGTATAAAAGATGCCTTGCTGGATTTCAGAATTGGCTATATTGGCACAGCATTTTTAGCGGTTTCCTTCTTGTTGCTTGGGGCTTTGGTGATGTACGGCAGTGGCGAACAATTTAAATCTGGAGGCGCCGCTTTTGCCGGACAATTGCTGGATATGTATCAACAAGCATTGGGAGACTGGGCATATCCAATTGTTGCGATAGCCGCATTGACAACAATGTTTAGTACCACCTTAACCTGCCTGGATGCTTTTCCCAGAACCCAAACTGCGGTGCTGGAATTGCTTTTCCCAAATCATTTTAAGCATGAAAAAAGAAGAATACAGTATTTGCTGTGGTTGTTACTGACAGTCAGTGGCACTTTGGTTATTCTGTTTTTCTTTTTAACCTCAATGCGGGAAATGGTCAAAATTGCAACGGTTCTGGCTTTTGTAGCCGCGCCGGTTTTGGCGTGTTTGAATATGTTGGCGATGTATGGCCGTGATGTACCTGAACAACATAAGCCTGGCAGAAAAATGTTGCTTTGGTGCTGGCTGGGGCTGGGCGCATTGATTTTTTGTTCTGTCAGCTATTTTTTCTTTAACTTGGTTTAATCCATTTTGGAACTTTATAGTAATATACCCGTCTGAAACGCACATTAGAAAATGGAAAAAGGATTGATTTAATTTATGGTTGAAACGAATCTAGAAGTTGACGCATGTCAACAAGAGTTAGTTGCACTAAAAGATTTTATTAGCTCCCAAATTATTGGCCAGGAAATTCTGGTAGAAAGAATGCTGATTGCCTTGTTGGCTGATGGCCATATTTTGGTGGAAGGTGCGCCGGGATTGGCGAAAACCAGGGCGATTAACGTATTAAGTAAAGGTATCGAAGGCGATTTTCACCGAGTTCAGTTCACACCGGATTTGTTGCCAGCGGATTTAACCGGCACCGAAATTTATCGTCCCCAACAAGGTGTTTTTGAATTTCAACAAGGCCCATTATTCCATAATTTGATTCTGGCCGATGAAATCAACCGTTCGCCGGCAAAGGTCCAGGCTGCATTGTTGGAAGCGATGGCCGAAAGACAAATTACAGTGGGTGGTGCTACTTATCCGCTCCCTGCGTTATTTTTGGTGATGGCAACCCAGAATCCAATTGAGCAGGAAGGTACTTATCCGTTGCCAGAAGCGCAATTGGACAGATTCTTGCTGCATGTGAAAATTGATTATCCGCAGCCACAGCATGAACAGAAAATCTTGCATCTCGCCAGAGCGGAGGCCCGCAATGGAACTATTGGCAGTCAGGCAACGATCAAGCCAGTGAGTCAGCAAACTCTGTTTACTGCACGAAACCAGGTTCTTGATATGTATATGGATAATGCGCTGGAAGAATATTTGTTGCAAATTGTATTAGCTACCCGCGATCCTGATGCTTACGGAAGTGATCTGGCTGGCTGGTCACAGTATGGCGCAAGCCCGAGAGCGAGTATTGCATTGGATCGTTGTTCACGCGCTAAAGCCTGGTTGGATGGACGTGATTTTGTTGGTCCTGAAGATATTCAGGACATGGCTTTTGATATCTTGCGCCATCGTATCATTCTCTCGTATGAGGCTGAAGCTGAAGGCGTGACTCCAGATCATTTTATTCGCGAATTAATTTCCAGAATTGCTGTTCCCTAGAATCGTCGTGAACCCAAACGGCAGGGAATTTTTATGATGGTTGCGTTACCAAAAAATCCAGTTCCAGATAAGGAGCCTAATAACAGGGTGGAAATCACCCTGAAAACCTTGCTGCGCCTTGCAAGACCGGCAGCAAGTTTGAGCCTGTATCGATCTGGAATACGAGCGCAACAAAGCGGAGGTTATGTTTCGCGTTTTAAAGGGCGTGGTATGGAATTTGATGAAACCAGGCTTTATCAGCCAGGTGATGATGTTCGTAGTATTGACTGGCGTGTGACTGCAAGAACGGGCAAACCACATACCAAGTTGTATCGTGAGGAACGGGAAAGACCGGTTTTTATTTCTGTCGATTATCGAAATGCCATGAAATTTGCAACCCGTGGTGTATTTAAATTTGTCCAAGCAGCAAAGTTGGCTGGTTTATTAGCCTGGGTCGGGCAAAATAATGGTGATAGGGTAGGTGGACAGATTTTTTCTGACAGGAGCTGTCTTGAATTAAAGCCGCAAAATGGTAAACATGCCGTGTTACGTTTTTTTAGTTCCTTGGTGAATTTTTTAGATCAGGAACAGCAGGAATTTTCCCTGGAACATGTTTTATCTCGTTTGACTCAGCATGCCAGGCCGGGCAGTCTGGTCTATATTATTAGTGATTTTCGAGGCCTGAATCTTAAATGCAAAAATCATTTAACCCGCCTGTCCAGGCATTGTGATGTGGTTTTGATTATGATTTACGATCCATTGGAAGTTCATTTGCCGGAAAATGGTAATTATCGTTTTACAAATGGGCAAAAAGACATATTGGTCGATACAGGTGATACTCAACGTGTCTCACAGTATCAACATAAATTTATTCAACGAAAACTGGATTTACAAAATCTGTCCAGAAAATTGAATCTTGAATTTTTGCTATGCAGCACCAAGGATGATCCAGTGCAAATTTTACGGTAAAAAATGGAACCTAGTCAGCTTCCTTTAAAAGATATTCATTTACCAGAGCCTGTCAGTTGGTGGCCACCAGCGATGGGTTGGTGGATTTTGTTGATATTGATTGTGGCATTGGTGTTTTTTTCTTATTGGCTTTATAAAAGGATAACCCGAAGCACAGCCATCAAAACAGCCATAAAAATATTGCAAGACATCAAGCAGGATACAGGCTTGAGTGAGGAGCAGAAACTGGCTGAACTTTCTGCACTAATCAGACGGGTTGCCATTAGTCTGTTTCCGAGGAAAGATGTGGCAGGATTGACTGGAAAGCGATGGCTGGAATTTCTGGATGAAACATTAGGCGAACCACGATTTTCTGAAAAAGGCAAAGTATTGACAGACGCCAGATATAGGAAAGACAAGTCTCAAGTAGATATAGCAGCTCTTATTGCACTTTGTGAAGATTGGCTAAAGGTTTTGAAAAAACGTAAATGATTCATTTCGAATGGCCTTGGCTGCTTCTTTGTTTGCCACTACCTTTATTAATACGATGGCTAATGCCTCCGGTTAATCCTGTCGAGCAGGCGGCGTTAAAAGTGCCATTTCTGGAGGATTTTGGCGAACTGCAAAGCCAATATTTTGTTAAGAGAAAAAGATGGCCTATTTGGTTGGCTGTTATTGCCTGGTTTTTTCTGATTATTGCCAGTATGCGACCGCAATGGTTAGGTGAACCAATCGAGCAAGCAGTAACTGGCAGAGATTTGATGTTAGCTGTAGATTTATCAGGGAGTATGGAAGAGCAGGATTTTGTCATCAATGGCGAGCAGGTTGATCGTTTGACCGCCACTAAAATGGTGGCAGGTGAATTTATCAGTCGTCGAGTGGGCGACCGAATTGGCTTGATTTTGTTTGGCAGCAAAGCCTATTTACAGGCGCCGTTAACTTTTGACCGTAAAACTGTACTGACTTTACTTAATGAGTCGGCAATAGGGTTGGCAGGAAAAAATACCGCAATTGGTGATGCGATAGGTTTGGCGGTTAAAAGGCTACGGAAACAATCAGCAAATAGCCGGGTTCTGATTTTATTAACCGATGGCGCTAATACTGCCGGGGAAATATCACCTTTAAAAGCTGCGGAGCTGGCTGCAAAAGAAGGGCTTAAAATCTATACCATTGGCGTGGGTGCGGATGAAATGTTGGTACGCAGTTTATTCGGGGTCAGAAAAGTTAATCCGTCCAGAGATCTTGACGAAAAAACATTGAGGGCTATTGCAGAAAAAACCGGAGGAAAATATTTTCGTGCCCGAAATACTGAACAATTGGAAGAGATTTATAAAATCCTTGATCAGTTAGAACCTGTAGAAAAAGATCAGCAGTTTTTTCGGCCCAGAACTGAGCTTTTCCATTGGCCATTGGCTGTTGCCTTAATTTTGTCAGCAATCATCAGTTTATCTAATTTGAGGCGGATATGAATTTCAGTGACTTTCATTTTATTCGTCCTTTTTGGCTGCTGACCTTGATTCCTTACGCTGTATTATTATTCATCGGCTGGAAAAACAAGCTGATGCAGGGTAATTGGAACCAGGTTTGCGATCCCGAATTGCTTCCCTATATTTTGCAGGATAAGGCAGTTGAACAAAATCGTTGGCCACTGTTAAGTTCTGCTTTGGCCACTTTTCTTGCCATTATCGCATTGGCTGGGCCAAGTTGGGAGCGATTACCTTCACCGGTATTCAGAAATGCAGCGGGTTTGGTGATTGCTCTGGATTTATCGAGGTCAATGGATGCTGCAGACATTACACCGAGTCGATTGATTCGTGCTCGCTATAAAATCGCAGATATTTTAAGGCGAAGGAAGGATGGCCAGACAGCGCTGATTGTTTATGCGGGCGATGTTTTTACGGTAACGCCATTAACAGAAGATGCTGAAACCATCAGGAGTCAATTATCGGCATTGACGACTGAAATCATGCCGGTGCAAGGCAGTAATACAGCGCTGGCTATTGAGAAAGCAGTGGATTTATTTAAACAGGCAGGATTAACCAGTGGTGAAATTTTGCTGGTTACTGATGGCGTGATTTTGGAAGACACTTTGCCTGTTGTTCGTTCTTTGAAACAATATAAGTTGTCAATTTTGGGGGTTGGGACCGAACAAGGTGGGCCCATTAAAACCCCTGATGGTGGGTTTTTAAAGGATGATGTGGGCAATATGGTCGTTGCTAAAATGAAACCAAGGCAATTACAGAAGCTGGCTGAAGCAGGAGGAGGTGTGTTCCGGGCCATAAGTCCAGATGACAGTGATATTGAAGCTTTGTTAGCCGTATTTGATTCGCAGGTTAAGCAGCAGTCTGAGACAAATAATTTATTGCTGGATTTATGGTTAGACAGAGGGCCATGGCTACTTTTGCTGGTGGTGCCGTTAGCGGCTTTAAACTTCAGGCGTGGCATTTTATCTTTGGCTTTGTTTTTTTTGTTGCAAACGCCTCAGCCAAGTTATGCTTTTGATTGGCAAAATTTTTTTCAAACCAAGGATCAGCAGGCGCAACAGCAATTTGAACAGCAGCGCTATAAAGAGGCGGCAGAAAATTTCAGAAACCCTGAGTGGAAAGCCTCGGCTTATTACAAGGCAGGTGAATATGAAAAATCTTTAAAGTCACTGGAAAAAATTAAAACCAGTGATGCTTTTTACAATAAGGCCAATGCTCTGGCGAAAATGGGAAAATTACAGGAGGCATTGAAGGCGTATCAGCAAGCTTTGAAGATTAATCCAAAGCATGAGGATGCTTTATATAATAAAAAACTGGTTGAAAAAGAGCTGGAAAAGCAAAAACAACAAAATAAACAGCAACCTAATAAACAATCCTCACAAAAAGATAAGCAACAACAGCAAGACAAAAAACAGCAAGGTCAGGAACAACAGGATAAGGAAAAAAAGAATAAGCAATCTTCCCA
>CAZGYJ010000023.1:0-12374 GCA_964530345.1 uncultured Methylomonas sp. | reverse complement strand
AACAGCAAGGTCAGGAACAACAGGATAAGGAAAAAAAGAATAAGCAATCTTCCCAGCAGAATGCAGATCAGCAAGCTGAACACGATCAAGGATCTGATGACCAGCAACAAGAAAAACAACAGCAGCAGTCTCAGGGCCAGAAAAAAAAGCAGCAGTCAACCGACGCCAAAAACGCAGAGCAGCAACAAGCTAATGCTCAGCAGCAAGAGCAAGACGAGAAAAATGAAAATAATGCGCAAATGTCGGCTAATCAGGACAAATCACAGAATGAACAGCAACAGGCTGATGAGCAGTGGTTGCAACGAATACCTGATGATCCGTCAGGTTTGTTAAGAAGAAAGTTTCTATATCAATATGGTAAACGAAAAAACAGATCAGAAAATTCAGAGGCCTGGTAAATGTTAAAAGCTAAGTCGGAACGGTTTTTTAAGGTTTTTTTGGTTTGTTTCCTGGTTGGTTATGCCATAACAGGATTAACTGCCGAAATTCATGTGACAACTGATCGTAATACGGTCAATATGAATGAGTCTTTTCAAATTATTTTTTCAGCAGATGAAGATCTGGATGGCGAGCCAGATTTCAGCCCTTTATCAAAAGACTTCGAAATTTTGAATCAGAGCCATAGCAGTCAGGCTTCCTGGGTAAATGGAAGTTTTACCAAGATGGTCAAATGGGTTGTTGATGTGATGCCAAAAAAAACTGGAATACTTGAGATACCGGCAATTAGGTTTGGAAGAGATCAAAGTCGGGTAACCAAAATTCTTGTTAATGAGGTGGAGGAAACGGATACTGATTTACATTCGGGCGAAGATTTGTTTCTTCTTGTTGAAGTATCTGCTAGTAGCCCTTATGTACAGCAACAAGTGATTTACACGATGCGTTTGTACAGAAAAGTTAGTCTGGCGCAGGCCAGTTTGACTGAACCCACTCTGGATGATGCGGTTATAGAACGTTTAGGTGAGGATAAGGATTTTAATACCTTGTTCCAAGGAGAAAATTATTCTGTTACCGAACGTAAATATGCAATTTTTCCACAAAAAAGTGGTGTTATGACGATTAAGCCACTTTCTTTAACGGCATCGGTCGTTGTTGATACCCAGCGTCGCTTTGGCGGGTTTTTTAGCAGGCCGGTTACCCGCACCAAAAGAGTGGTTTCAGACGCAATTGAACTAAATGTAAAACCGATCCCGAAAAGTTTTACCGGAAAGCATTGGTTGCCTGTAGAACAACTAGACCTTAAAGAGCAATGGAGTCGTGATAATCTTAAGGTTAAAGTGGGAGAGCCTTTGACGCGCACTTTAACATTACTCGCCAAAGGTGCGACTGTGGGCCAATTACCCAAATTATTTTCTAATCAAAAGCCGATTAAATCGAGTTTGGGTAATGAACTGAAAATTTACCCTGATCAGCCGGTTTTGAAAGATCGACCTGAAGAAAACAGTATGTTGGCTTTCAGGGAAGAAAAAGTGGCGCTGATTCCCTCACATGCGGGCACTTATCAACTACCGGCAATTGAAATTCCATGGTGGAATGTCAAGAAGAACCAAATGGAGGTGGCGAAAATTCCAGCGAAGTCTATCGTGGCTATCGCTGCTGCTGGAGTGACGGAGACCAAACAACCCAAAGCGCCTGAATTTAAAAAAACAGGGAAAGAAATTCAGCCGCAACCCAAAAATTTAACACAATTAAGGGTGGACAAATTCTGGATAGGAATTTCTGGTCTTCTGGGTTTAGGCTGGTTATTGACTATTTTTTATTTTTACAAAAAGTTGAAAAAGCAAGATTTTAAGCAACAAGAGGATTCTACTAAAAGACCTGATGATGGCGTCAAAGCACTAAAAAAAGCCTGTAAGGAAAATGACAAAATAGCTGCAAAAGATGCATTGATTCGGTGGGGAAAACAGCATTTCGGGGTTTCCAGTCTCGGCCAAATTGCTGCTTTTTGCCACGATGATTTAAGAAATGCAATAGGCGTTTTAAATCAACAGTTATATGGCAAGAAAAATACCCAATGGGATGGAGAGCAGTTATGGAAAGCTTTCAATCAACAAATGGCCGATTCAAAAAATGATAAACAACAAAATAACAAGTTGGAGCCGCTGTTTCGTTTATAAATGGTTTCTTAATTTTAAACAAACTATAATGAAAGTACGATTATTTAAGTCAGTAATTTTACTTTTTCAATCTATTTGCTAGCCTGGATATTCAGGCTGTTATTTTTAGGGGGTTTGGTATCCCTTTTATTCTGGATTATGTGATGTTATGGATGTAATTTCGATTTTGAAAAAGAACATGTGGTTCGTACTCTCTATCTTGGCTGTGACTCTTTCACTGGGATTTATTTTTAGTGATGGTTTAATTGCCATGGAGAAAGCATGGAATAGAGAGGAATACAGTCACGGTTATTTGATTCCTGTTATTTCATTCTGGTTTATTTGGCAAAGTAGAAAACAATTATTAGAAGCTTCAAGGCAAGGTGGTAGCTGGATTGGCTTTGCCATTGTATTATTTGGGTTGCTTCTAGGGTTTGTTGGAGAGCTGGCAACCCTGTTTATTATCACTCAATATGCCTTTCTTGTGACGTTATTTGGATTGGCATTGTCGTTTGTAGGTTGGCAAGGGATGCGATGGCTTTGGTTTCCATTGACATATCTGTTTTTTATGATTCCATTGCCTAATTTTATTTACAATAATCTATCTTCACAGCTACAGCTGATTTCTTCCTGGTTAGGCGTACTGGTCATCAGAGCTTTTAATATCAGTGTTAATTTACAAGGGAACGTCATTGATTTAGGCGTGTATCAATTACAAGTCGTTGAGGCTTGTAGTGGTTTACGATATTTGTTTCCTCTGATGAGTTTTGGGTATTTATGCGCCTATTTATTCAAGGGAAAATTCTGGATGCGGGTTGTTCTTTTTCTGTCTACTATTCCCATCACTGTTTTGATGAACAGTTTTCGGATTGGAGTGATTGGAGTTTTGGTTGAGTATTGGGGAATAGAGCAGGCTGAAGGATTTTTACATGATTTTGAGGGCTGGATCGTTTTTGTCGGATGTTTGGGGATTTTATATCTTGAAATGAGAATCCTGGCAAAATTGTTTATCAAGGAAAAAGATTTTTCAAAGGTGTTTGTGGTTGATGCGTTTTTTTCACCTGTCCGGGAGTCAGAGCAGAATCAAGATCGGAAGCATTCTATTAAACCCATTGATTTGCCAAAATCATTTATAGCGGCTTGTCTGGCTCTGTTGTTGATGCTCCCTGCGGCGGCATTTATTGGAGATCGTCAGGAACTGACTCCCGAGCGTTCCCGATTCACTAATTTTCCCTTATCAATCGATGATTGGCACGGGGTAGAAGTTGGGATGGGGCAGAAATATATTGATACCCTTAAATTTGATGATTATATCATCGGGAATTACACTAAAAGTAATGATCGTGTACCGGTTAATTTTTATGTGGCTTATTATGCTTCCCAGAGAAAAGGGGCAGCGGCACATTCGCCTAAATCTTGCATACCGGGAGATGGTTGGCGGATTGGTGATTTTAATCAACGTTCAATTGATGGTGTTGTATCGGCAAATGGAGAGCCTTTAAGAGTTAATCGGGCGGTAATCAGTAAAGGCAATAATAAACAGTTGGTTTATTATTGGTTTCAACAACGTGGTCGTATTATTACTAACGAGTACCTGGTTAAATGGTATTTGTTCTGGGATGCTTTAACCAAAAAACGAACAGATGGCGCGTTGGTACGTCTTGTCATTGCCTTACCAGATGGTATGGATGAATCTCAAGGCGATCAGAAATTGGCAGAATTTCTGCAAGACGTTTTTCCATTATTAAATAACTATGTGCCTGATTAATTAAATATTTTTTCTGCCTAGATCGGTGTGTTTTATTAGAGAAACTAGGGTAAATTTGGAGTGCGAATAAACTTGAAAATATTTTTGTTAATAATTTAGTAATTACTCTAGGAATATAATAAGTTGGCAATTCATTTATTTTAAATTTAACCTGAATCGGTTATTTCATGTTCGTTCCTTGAATTAAGCGGGCATTTTTCGACCAGTGATGAATCAAGAGCTTGCCGCCTGCGACGTAGTGAAGTCACGGATTCAGGTTTAAGCCAAATTAACTATAACAACTATCTTAATGGACTTTTTTTTAAGTTTTTTTACTGCCGTATTAGTAAGCATAGCTTTGATCCCGGTTTTGATTCGAGCGGCTGGCACGCTGAATATGATGGATGAACCAGGGGAGAGAAAGGTTCATGCGCTGCCAATACCACGGTGCGGGGGGCTTGGTATTGCAAGCGGTGTAATAGTAGCTTTCTTTCTATTCATCCCTTTTAGTAATAATCTTTTTATGAGTTTAATAGCTGGTGGGGCAGTTATTATTCTGTTTGGTGTTATTGATGACCAGATTAATCTAAGTTATAAATGGAAGTTTTTGGGGCAGATTTTAGCAGTCGTCATTGTAATGGCTGGAGGGTTAACTTTCGAGTATTTGCCTTTTATGGGGTTGGAACCTGCGCCACTTTTTTTAACACTGCCTTTGACGTTGTTGTTTGTTATTGGTGCCACTAATGCAGTGAATATGTCCGATGGCCTGGATGGTTTGGCTGCTGGAGTTATGTTGTTGACCATTTCGGCGATTGCCTTTTTAGGGTTGCTGGGGAAAGGTGATGAAGTCGTGATTTTATCGCTGGCGATTGCAGGTGGGATAGTTGGTTTTTTATGGTTTAACACTCATCCTGCCGTTGTTTTTATGGGCGATACAGGCAGTCAATTTATTGGCTTTATGGCGGCATTTCTAAGTATTTATTTAACTCAGGATGTTTTTAAAACGCTTAATCCGCTTCTGCCCTTGCTATTGTTAGGCTTGCCAGTTCTCGATACGATCTCAGTTATGTTGCTGAGGCTAAGAAGTGGTCAATCGCCCTTTGCTCCAGACAAGCGCCATATTCATCATCGTTTGTTGAAACGAGGTTTTACTCACGCTGAAGCTGTTGGAACCATATACTTAGTCCAAGGGGTTTTTTTGCTGGCTGCTTTTGTGTTTCGTTATGCATCTGACTTAACTGTAGCTGGCGTCTATTTGTCAATTTGTGCATCGATACTGCTTTTTTTACATTTGGCCGAGCATTACCATTGGCAATTACATGGCGCTCAAGCGTTAGTGGAAAGGAGAAGAGGCTGGCCTATTTGGCGAAGTCGACGACTTTTTCGATTTACTAAGGCGTATATTGAATATTCAATCACTTTGTTTTTATTGGTCTTTATAGGACTGTTGTATTGGCAATTACATACGCAATATTTGCAAATAGCGGCAGTTGTTGGCGTCTCTCTGATAATATACAAATTTGCTCCTGATGTTTTGCAGGAATTGCTGGTAAGAATCAGTATCTATTTTTCTGCCGTGTTATCATTTCTATTAGCCGATGTAAATCCAGGTATGCGCATTATTTCTAACTGGACATTTAATTTGTATTTGAGTCTTTTAATATTTATTGTCTCAGTTGCTATCCGGATTACGAGAAAAACAGATTTCAGATTAACTACGCAGGATGTTTTGGTCGCATTGTTTATTTTGGCAACCATCGTTCTGGTCGATATTGAATATGTGGGTCATGTATTATTCAGATTGTTTTGTTTGGCTTATGCTTTGGAATATTTGTTGAACAGAAATTTTAAACTGTTTCCTCCACTAAAACTTACTGCTATTACAGCAGGGGTGTTAATTATTGTGATTGTCTTGCCGACACTTTATTAAAGGCAATAAGGTATCGGAGCTGTTTTATGAAAGGAATTATGTAACTACACAGCATATTTAATTTAGCTAAAATTAGTCAATATCAGTGGCTTATGGAGGAGGTGTATGTGTCATGGATGGCACAATCAAGCCTATACGGACGTATTTACGGCGTCTAGTGAAGCTATAAATACGCTGAGTAGTTACGGAATTATTTGATTAGGTGATTGAGAAAATGAAAAAAAGCATTAGATTCTTGCTGTTGTTAGTTGTTATTGTTGCTGTAAATGGCTGCGGCAGCTCTGAAGAAAGGGAAGCAAAATATTTGCAGAAAGCACAAAGTTATTTTGATGAAGGCAATTATGACAAGGTGCGAGTCGAATTAAAAAATGTTTTGCAAATCAATCCTAAAAATACTGATGCCCGGTATCTTTTTGCTTTATTAGCAGAAAAAGATATGGATTGGCGGAAAATGTACGGAAATTTATTAGCCGTCATCGAAGAAAATCCAGATCATGTTGATGCCCAATTAAAGTTGGGAAAATTGTTTTTATTCAGTAAGGATGTTGATAAGGCAAAAGAAAAAGTAGAACTGGTTCTTGCAAAACACCCTCAAAATCCAGATGCTTTGGCGCTAAAAGCAACCATATTATTGACCCAAAATAAAAAGCAGCAGGCAAAAGAGTTGCTGGAACAGGTGTTGGATATTGATCCTGGCCATGTTGACGCGGCATTACTGATGGTTCGGTTTTTAGGTTCGGAAAAGAAATTGGACGAAGCGATGCAGGTGATTGATAAAGCGCTGGAAAAAAATCCGGATGTTATCAAGTTATCCCTGGTCAAAGTTAATATTTTAATGGCACAAGGAAAAAAGGATCAGGCCGAGAAATTGTATTTATCTTTAGCAGAACGTAATCCTGAAAATCAGAATCTGCAGTATAACCTGGCAAAATTCTATGTCTCTGAAAAAAAACTGGATAAGGCAGAGCAGGTTTTAAAAAAATTAATAGATCAACTGCCGGAAGAGGATCAGCCGAAATTAGCCTATGTGGATTTTTTGATTAGTCAACGAGGAGCAGAGACAGCTGAAAACCAATTAAATAAACTGATTAAAGACAATCCGGATAATTTTGCCCTTAAATTTGCACAGTTAAAGTTACATAAAGATGATCCGGAAGCCATTAAGAAAATTTTAGAGAAAATTGTTAAAGAGGATCCACTTGGTACTTCAGGAATTGATGCGCGGAATCGTTTAGCGGCTTTGGCGATGTCACAAGGTAAAGCCGATGAAGCTAGAAAATTAATTGAAGAAGTCATTGAGATTGACCCAAGGAATGCTAAAGCTTTGATGTTGAGAGCCGGATTCTTGATTAAGGAAAAGGATTTTAATGGAGCGATTGCAGATGTTAGGACTATTTTAAGGGATGAGCCTGAATCCGAAAGGGCATTGATGTTATTAGCGATTGCACAATTACAAAATGGAAATGTTGATTTGGCCCAGGAAGCGCTGGAAAAGGTTTTAATGGTCAATCCTAAAAATCTTAGTGCAGCAAAAGATTTGGCAAGGATGATGGTCAAGAAAAAGGAAGAAGACAAGGCTTTAGAGTTACTTGAGAAAACTCGTGGATTTTACCAGGATGATACGGATGTGTCTGTCATGCTGATTGATTTATACGGCAAGCGTCAAGAATGGTCTAAAGCGGCCGAAATTGCAAAAGACTTGGCACAAAAAGCTGAGAAAAGTGAAATTGGTCATTATAAGCTGGCGCAAATTTATCTAGCCCAGAACAATCATCAACAAGCGGTCGAGGAATTTAAAAAGGTTCTGGCTAAAAAACCAATGGCTATTGATGCTTTATCAGGCTTGATGAATAGTTATCTGGTTTTGGGTAAAGTAGACGAGGCGGAAAAATATCTGGATAAGAGACTTGCTGAAAACAAAGATAATATCGCTTTGTTAACCATGCGTGGAGAATTATATAGGCAGCAAAACCAACTCAACAAAGCGGAACAGACTTATCGGCGGGTAATTCAGTTAAAGCCTGAGTTCGGCGTGGCTTATGAGAAATTGGCTACTGTTTATTTATTGCAAAAATCGGTCGAAAAAGCAATATCAACTTATCAGCAAGGACTGGAAGTGTCTCCAGAAAATGTAGGGTTATTGATGAAGTTAGCGACTTTGACCACTGCTGCAAAGAAAAATGATATTGCGATTGATGCGTACAAGAAAATTTTAGCTATTAATCCAGGAAATAAATTAGCAGCTAATAATCTTGCCGCATTGTTAATGGAAGAAAATCAGGATGACCCAAATAAAAAGCAGGCTCTGGAATTAGTTTCCACCTTGAAAGATTCTGAACATTCTGCATTTCTTGATACCTATGGTTGGGTGAGTTTTTTGAATGGAAATCTGGATGAGGCGGAAACTGCTTTGGAATCAGCGATACGGAAGAAAGATAGTACCCCAGAGATGCATTATCATTTAGCCATGGTCTATCTTGAAAAAGGAGATGATACTAAGGCCAAAAGGCACTTGGAAAAGGCAGTCAGTAGTCAGCAAAAATATGCGGGCCTGGATAAAGCAAAACAGGCTTTAGAGAAGTTGAAATGAGAATACGCTAGGAGGCCGACGGGTTAAGAGGTTCGTAGCAAGGCAAGTGAGAAATTGAGATCGTTTTTTGATTTTTTAGGGCACATAGTTGTGCTGCGTAACGAAAAAGATCGGAAAAAGGAGCCAATTTCCCATTGCTGCAGTAGAATTTTCCTGAATCCGATAGCCTCCTAGTTCACTAAATTGCTTTAGCATGAATACAAATAGAAAAATCTTGGTTACGGGTGGCGCCGGTTATATTGGCAGTCACACTTGTGTGGAACTTTTGCAGGCTGGCTATGATGTTGTTGTCGTTGATAATCTGATTAATAGTCAGCCTGAGTCTTTGAAACGGGTAGAAAAAATTACCGGGAAAAGTTTGAATTTTCTGGAAATTGATATTCGTGATCGGGCCGCAATGGAAAAAGCGTTTTCCGAAAACAATTTTCAATCGGTTATTCATTTTGCTGGATTAAAGGCAGTTGGCGAATCATGTCAGCAGCCCTTGAATTATTATGATAACAATGTCAATGGTACTTTGGTGTTGACTGAAGTCATGGCCGATGCTGGAGTTAGAGAATTAGTCTTTAGTTCTTCAGCTACTGTTTATGGTGATCCACATACTGTGCCGATCACTGAAGATTTTCCATTATCAGCAACCAATCCTTATGGAAGGTCTAAACTGATGATTGAAGAGATACTGAGAGATCTTTCAACATCTGATATTTTATTGGAGAATGAAAATCCTTGGCGAATAGCGTTGTTACGATATTTTAATCCTGTTGGGGCGCATCCAAGTGGTTTGATAGGTGAAGACCCTAACGGTATACCAAATAATTTAATGCCTTATATTTCTCAGGTTGCTGTTGGTAAATTGCAGCAACTTTCTGTTTTTGGAGATGATTACCCAACCCCTGACGGAACTGGGGTTCGAGATTACATTCATGTTGTTGACTTGGCAAAAGGGCATCTAAAGGCACTGCAAGCTCTTGAAGAAGAAGCATTTTCTCGGGGTGGTTGTGAAGCCTATAATTTGGGGGCCGGGAATGGTTATAGCGTATTGGAAATGGTTGACACATTTTCAAAAGTGACGGGTAAAAAAGTTGAATATCAAATTGTTTCCCGCAGGCCAGGTGACATTGCCCAGTGTTTTGCTGATCCAGGAAAAGCACGGCGGGATTTACAATGGCAAACTGAAAAAACTTTGCAGGATATGGTCAGCGATGCATGGCGATGGCAGGAAAACAATCCTGCAGGTTACAATAATATTTCGTAAGTTTTCTGAAATCAATTGTTTCAGAATTAAAAAAGTAAGCTCACATTTTTATTTTTGAGGAATTTAACATAATGATACCGGTCATTTTATCTGGTGGATCTGGCACTCGACTGTGGCCGCTTTCACGAGGCCATCACCCTAAACAGTTTTTGCCATTGGTTTCTGAAAAAACTATGATTCAGGAAACCTTAAACCGACTTGATGGTGTAATTGGGTTAAAGCCACCTATTGCCGTGTGCAATGAAGAGCACCGGTTTATGATGGCTGAACAACTTTGGGAAATTGGTTGCAAGCCGTCCGCAATTATTTTGGAACCCGTAGGAAAAAATACTGCACCCGCAGTGGCTATGGCTGCTCTTGCAGCTTCTTCTAAAGACGATGTGTTGTTAGTATTACCCGCCGATCATGTGATTGAAAATAAAAAAGCATTTCAACAATCGGTGGAGCAGGCCAAACAATTGGCGAATCAGGATTTTTTAGTTACTTTCGGCATAATACCGAATGGTCCTGAAACTGGCTATGGATATATCAAGGGCGGAGAACAAGTTAGGGAAGGATCATTTGCTGTCGCGTCATTTGTAGAAAAGCCAAATATTGAAACCGCAAAAGAATATGTTCGTTCTGGCGATTATTTCTGGAACAGCGGTATGTTCGCTTTTAAAGCAGGTCGGTATTTGGAAGAACTTGAAAAATTCAATCCGGAAATGTTGTCAAGCTGCAAGAAGGCATATGAGGCTGCAACTAGAGATTTAGATTTTACCCGTTTGGATAAAGAACTTTTTTCTGCTTGTCCAGCTGATTCCATTGACTACGCAGTGATGGAGAAAACTGATCAGGCTGTTGTCATCCCGATTGATGTTGGCTGGAATGATGTGGGTTCATGGTCAGCGTTATGGGAGGTTACCCAAAAAGATCAAGATGAAAATGCTATACATGGCGATGTATTAACGATTGATACCAAAAATTCATTTGTGCATGCTGAGGGGCGGCTGGTGGTAACAATCGGGGTGCAGGATTTGGTGGTTGTTGAAACTGATGATGCAGTTATGGTGGCACCAAAAGAGCGTGTTCAGGAAGTTAAAGCCATTGTTGATCAATTGAAATCGGAACAAAGAAAAGAAGCGGCATGGCATAGAAAAGTATATCGCCCGTGGGGGCATTATGATTCCGTTGATGAAGGGGAACGGCATCAAACCAAACGTATAGTAGTGAAACCAGGGGCTAAATTGTCAGTACAAAAACATCATCATCGTGCGGAACACTGGATAATAGTTAAAGGCACAGCGCTGGTGACAAAAAATGACGAGCAGATTTTGTTATCTGAAAATGAATCGATTTATATTCCTTTAGGTACTGTTCACTGTCTAGAAAATCCTGGCGTTATCCCATTAGAAATGGTTGAGGTTCAATCGGGCAGTTATTTAGGTGAAGATGACATAGTTCGTTACGAAGATAAATATGGCAGGCTAAAGGAATAATTTGCCGTTAATTTATTCTGTAAAAAAACCAGTTGTAAAAAATAAAAGATATAACTCTCAGTGTATATATGGTTTTAATATCAGTGGCTTATGGAAGAAGTGTATGTATCATGGATGATGCAATCAAGCCTACACGGACGTATTTACGGTGTCTTCTGGAATAAGTTACTGATATAGAGTAATTTTAGACAAATTAAATATACTGAGTAGTTACTAGAAAATTTTAGATAACAAGAAATAAATAATGTTAAGCATGAAGCAAATTGTTAAAAAAGCAGTTTTTCCTGTAGCGGGTTTAGGAACCAGATTTCTACCGGCAACCAAGGCCAGTCCAAAAGAAATGTTGCCTGTCGTTGATAAGCCGCTCATTCAATATGCTGTTGAAGAAGCTGTTGCAGCAGGTATTGACACAATGATTTTTGTAACTGGACGTAATAAAAATGCTATTCCTGATCATTTCGATAAAGCTTATGAATTGGAAAAAGAGTTAGAAGAACGAGGTAAAACGGCAACTCTTAAATTGGTACAAGAAATCGTTCCTTCCAATATTTCATGCGTTTTTATTCGACAAGCAGAAGCATTAGGTTTGGGGCATGCGGTATTGTGCGCAAAAACTCTGGTAAATAATGAGCCTTTTGCCGTTATTCTTGCTGATGACTTGATTGAGAATCCTGTTCAAGGTTGTATGGAGCAGATGACTGAGTTGTTTAGAAAGGAACAGAGCAGCATTTTAGGGGTTGAACGCGTTGACCCTTCTGAAACTAAGAGTTACGGAATTGTAGCGACAACTGAGATTTCCAAAACACTGGGCCGGGTTGAAACAATTGTTGAAAAACCAGATCCTGTAGATGCGCCCTCAAATCTTGGCGTAGTAGGAAGGTATATATTGACCCCAGCCATTTTTGATAAAATCGAAAAAACCGGTAAAGGCGCGGGTGGAGAAATTCAGTTAACTGACGCTATTTCAGCACTTTTACAGGATGAGCCAGTTTTGGCATACGAATTTTCGGGTTCCAGATATGATTGTGGTTCAAAGCTTGGTTATCTTATTGCTACTGTCGAGCACGCTTTAATTCATAAGGAATTGAAGAAAGACTTCAAAGCTTATTTGAAAAAATTAGTATTATAGCTTTTCATTATAAAACAAAGCTTTATAATTATTTTGTAAAATAGCTTTCGTTCCATTTTTATTGGGGACTATGGATTGAATATGGCTATTTTGAATAATTGTACCTTTGTACACTTGCTTTTTTTTTAAAAGCTATCACTATATACCATAAT
>CAZGYJ010000022.1:24404-25585 GCA_964530345.1 uncultured Methylomonas sp. | reverse complement strand
AAATCCCGTAACTACTCAGAATATTTAATTTAGCTAAAATTACTCAATATCAGTGGCTTATGGAAGAAGTGTATGTGTCATGAATGACACAACCAAGCCTACACGGACGTATTCACGGCGTTTTCTGGAATAAGTTGCTGATATTGAAACTATAAATACACTGAGTAGTTACCTTTGCAGAAAATTAACTTGGTACATGACAAATGTAATCATCGAGATAATAAATGATTGAAATAACTACTTCTATCGCAGAGGTGCGATAGAGAACCACAAGGAAATATTTGTGCATACCGTGTTATTTCAATCACTTCTCTCTATAGAAAATTTTTATTATGTACAGTGGAAAGTTAATAGTCAGCGAAATTGTTACTTTTCTGAGAATCTGACGCTAGCGCCAATTCAATTGAAAATGTCGCACCCTCATTATGATTATTTACATACAATTTTCCTTGCATATTTTTTTCAATAATCATTTTAGACATATAAAGTCCTATCCCCGTCCCTTCGGCAGAATTTTTAGTTGTGAAATAAGGATCAAAAATTTTATGCAAGTTTTGCTCTTCGATCCCTCCAGCGTTATCAGAAATATTGATAATCACTTTGCTATGGGTGTTTTTTATATTGATTGAAATTACAGGATGTTCTGTCTGGCTTTTTATTAAAGCATCACTTGCATTACCGATTATATTCATAATTACTTGCGAAAACTCGCCTTTATAACCATACACTTCAGCTTGCCTGTCCCCTCTTATTTCAATGTTTATTGCTTTGCTTTTCATGGTTGCGGCCAAAAGTTCCACTACTGATTCTATTGATGAATATGGATTAAAGAATTCCAAACTCTTTTTAGGCTTGAAAAAATCTCTGAAGTCATCAATGGTAGAAGACATTTTATTAATCAACCGCTCTGATTTGTCCATACTACGCTGCATAGCTGCATCATCTAAATTTCCCTGCTGATGAGTCAGTTGCATATTTTGTAATACCAGGCCTAATGCATTAAGGGGTTGTCGCCACTGATGAGCAATTGAACCAACCATTTCTCCAATTGCCGCCAAACGTGACCGATGAACCAACATCTGCTCCTGCTCCCGGCGACGAAGAATTTCAGATTTAACACGTTGATCCAGATTTTTATTTAGCTCATCCAATTCTTTAGTGCGCCTACGAACCTCAAGTTC
>CAZGYJ010000022.1:21773-24304 GCA_964530345.1 uncultured Methylomonas sp. | reverse complement strand
ACATAATAGTCATATTTTTCAGTCGAAAAGCCAATATGAATCCAGCCCCATTCAATGCCGGAAAAATTAATTGGATAAACAAAATGGTACACCTTCCCAGCAACCAATTGATTTTCCAAAATCAACAATTGATCCTGATCTTTTTGTAATCTATCCAGAAACGGATTGGGAGTCTCATAAATTTTCCAACTTGCAGGTTTGATAAAAATTTTCTTGAATCGAAGGGGTGAAATTAGAATATATCGGATACTGTTATTGTTTTTTAATACCTGCAAATTGTGTTCAACAATAAAACCAAAATCATGATTGATCATGGCATCAGAACTTGCTTGTACAATTGATCTGGAAACTGAAATGGCCTGTGTATGCATTATTTCCTGCAATGATTTCTTTTGCAGCGGAATGACCATAAAACCAATAAATAACACAATCAATAATACAAAAAAACCGAACAGTGCAAATATCTTAGTAAATAGCCTGTAGCGATACCTGATTTTCATGCCATCCAATTATCCATAGCATTGAGAAAAAATTATCTTTGATTACAGATGATATAAAACATTTACCATTTCCTAAATACAATACCTTGATTTGTTTGTAGACTCTTACCAGGCAACACTTTGCTGCAACATGGGCTCCAGTTTTCTGGAATCAATCCTTTTTATAATATGAATACCAAAAAGATCCAATACTTGTCGACCACGAACCGTATTATTTAACATTTCTACTGAACGCGAGAAATTTTGCCTGCCTTTTTTTGAAACACCATCAAGCGCTAAATAAATAGCCGGCGCATAAATTCTTTTTGAATGCAAAAGAATTTTAATTTTTTCACCGATGACTGGATTTAGCTCGATGGCATCATCGAAGACATGTTTTGCAACAATGCAGGCATCGCTCTTAGAAAAAAAAACATCTAATATTGCCTGGGATTCAGTTTTTGCATCCAGGATTTTTTTGAAAAATTCAGTCATTGATGAACTGGACGTTTTAGTCACTAGCTGTTCAAGATAAAGTCGTAACAACCCGTAACCTGAATGCAATGAAAAAACTGTATTTTTTAATTGCCGGAAGTGCTCAATTTTTGCTTTTTTCCTTACCAGTAACACAAATTCTTCAAAATTATTCTCAGTTCGTTGCACCAGCCACGCCTCATCTTTGAGCTTTGGTTTTAAATACTGGTAATATTGAATGAAATTAGAACCATCTATAAGCACATAATCAATTTTCTTGTCATTAAAATGTTTGATGAATTTATCGATGGTAGTAACCGTAGAAGCAAACGAATAGTTTTTTTCTTTTTTATTAAAATAATTGTCCCAAAACTGAATTGCAATTTGTTTCTCTATTTGTTGCAGTTCTCCAATGCCATCCTGGACAAAAACTATCGTCCCATTATTAGCGGCCTTGGCCATTGGAACAAAAACAATGATCAAAAGTATCGCTATATTAGAAAAAAACCTTATCTTCCTTGCTTTTATCACACTCGCGCGCTCCCAAGAGTTTAATTGTTGTCTACAAATCTGGTTTGGTAAGAAAACAACTCTAAGTGATAATTCTTAAGTATTCCTTACAACTTATTAATCAACCATTGATTTTTCAAGGCCAAATAGTTCTGGTAAAAATGTTCAAATGGCACAAGGGCTTTGGTAGATACAATCCCCACAGCAGAACATTGGAACACATTCATTATTTGACGCCCTCTTGGATGAATCGAGAAATTCCGGATATTTTCAATAATTTGTGTTCGGTTGAACAAGTTCTTGCGTATAAACCCTATGTTTTTTGACAAGACAGGAAATGATTTTAATATTTTTATTCGGGAATTAATCTGAGCGTTCATTTCAACCATAACTTCATAACTACTCTTATAAACAACCGCCACATCCGAATGACCAAAAAACAAACTCAAGATAATTCGGTTCATTTTTTTTGCTGTTACAATCGTCGGAAAAATATCAGCAAGAGCCTTACGAGAGGTTTCCAGGGTCACTGTTTCCAAAAAAAATTCAGCCAATTTATCATTAGCCGGTAAAATCAGTTTTTTTCCGGCCAGATGTCCAAGGTCTTCAATCACTTTGGAACGCGCCAAAAGCAACAAGGCTTCTCCCTCATGACTATTCCCTTTATTATAAAAACCCTCTGCAAGTAATTCCTTGTCAAAATACATGACGACAGCAAGCGGTGGAGCAACAAATACATCAATGTCTCCCTTGGAAAAGGATTCACTTAAATCCTGATAGTTTTCAAAAAAATAAGTTTCTGTCGTTTGTATAGCGAGATCATGAGTGACTTCCCGTAACCAGTATTTCAAAGAAATTTCGATATCAGCTAAATCAACATAATTACTTAATGAGGGTCTATAAATGCCAATATTTAAATGCTCACCATTTTGTGCTTTTTGATCTGCACAAACACAATCAGCGTTAAAGCTAAGCAGTAAAAACAACGCAACAAGAGTAATCATTGAGCAAAAATCAGACAATTATGGCTGCAGAAAAATCATAAACCGTTTAAGGGTATATTAATAC
>CAZGYJ010000022.1:7495-21673 GCA_964530345.1 uncultured Methylomonas sp. | reverse complement strand
TATCTGTATTTTTTTTTAACAACTTGTATTCATTATATAACTTTATCAGTGGCTCTAAATGTGCCCAATTTGTTCGCCTATATTCATCGGTTTTAAATAAAAGCAGTAACTGCCTCCCTCTGACCGTACGCTGAAATTTCAACAGGCTGGAAATAATATATTCTTGTAAATTTTTTTCCACGTTTTTACTAAAGTACCCAATATCTGCTGAAACAGCTTCATACTTTTCAACTACCTTTACTTTTTCTGCAATGACTGGATTCATTTCCAATGCCAGCTGAAGCTGGCTCTGAAAAATAACAATTGCATCAGTTTGTTTAAAAAACAGTTGCAATATCAAGCGCTGAGAAGTCGGGAGTTTATTGATTTTTGAAAAAAAACATTTATCAGTGCCGCCTGAACGATAAACTAAGGTTTTTAGGTAAATATCAGTTAATTCATCATTTTCGAGAATACTTATTTTTCGATTTTTTAAATCCGAGAAATCATGAATTCCCTCATTGTTTCTGGAAATCACAAGCAACAAATCCAAAAATTGACCGTGAGAAGAAAGCGTAAGCGCTTCACCTAGTTGTTCTTTCTCAAAATTTTTAATAATTTCAATAGAAGGCAAAATAATAAAATTAAACCTGCCATTATTAAAGTCCTTCCGCATTTCGGCTAAATCATCATAATTAATATGGGAAACACGAAGCTTGGCAAATTCCCCAAAATCCTTATCAACCAGTTTCAAAGCCAAACTTGACTCGGTAGGTGTTAAATCAGGAAATAGATTTTGATTCACGCCAATTATATATTCAGGATATTTGTCAGATTCCTCAGCACTCGTTATTTCTAGAAAAAATATCAATAACAAAATGCCAATAACAAATTTGCCCATTTCCCATCCTCTTTTATTCCATTGCTCTAATATTCTTCCCAACCTGAAATTCCAGGGAATACAGTGCTTTATTAAGATTATATCTAGCACGATATAAAGACCCCTGTACAAATGCTTCAGTGACTTGTGATTCAAGTACGTCTTCTGTTTTAACCATTTCCTCACGATAAGCGCGAATATGGAGGTCACGGTTTTGGGCGGCATACTTCACAGCCACTAACAAATCATCAATTTGCTGATTTGCTGATTTTAGACGCAACAAATGTTGTTTAATAAGTAATGCTGTTGCTTGATTCACAAGAACCTTTTGACTTTCTAATTTTTTTAATCTTGCTTTTGCCTGATCCACTTTTCCCGATGTTCTAAAGCCATCAAACAAATTCCATTTCAACTCAACTCCAATAGTCCATCCTTCCTGGTTATCTGAATTAATCAGCCCACTATCAAAATCACTCCAGATTTTATGAGCAGTAACTCCTAACCCCAATTTAGGGTAATAACCACTACGTGCTTCCGTAATTTTTTCTCCAGAAGCCATAACAGCCAAACTCAGGCGTTGGATGTCAGGATTAAAATTTTGAGCATCTTCAATCAATGCTTGAAAATCCTGATTTAAACGAAAAGTTTGTTTATTAAACTTAAGGGTCAATTGTTCAGTTAATTCAAGCCCCATGGCGTTGACTAAAGCCTGGTGTGCCAACTCTGTTGCATAGTGTGCTTCATGCAACATGGCACGAGTTATTGCCGTCGTTGTTTTAGTTCGTAGAAAATCAGTCTTTTTGACTTTTAACGAACCATTTTGAAACAATAATTCTGTCAGTTCTTCAATAACTTGAAAGCGTTCTAGGGTATCGGAAGTCAGTTGTTCCATTTGTTGAGCAAATTCCGCTCCATAATAAAAGCGTTTAATATCTCGAATAATACTCAAAGTCGATTTACGCATCCCTTGTTTCGCAATTTCAACGCCGTGCTTAGCCTGATTTACAACAGCATGGCGTTTACCACCAGTAAAAACCGGATAGGTCAAATTAACTGATGACGACAAAATGTCGCGATCCATCAATTTTATATCCATATCCAAAGGAATGGATTTAATCGGTTTTGGTCCAATATTAGCAAGTTCGTTGGGTAGGGATACTGAGCCCTGCAAAGAAAAAGTACGATCTTGATCCGCCCTGCTCGCACTAACATTAATATCCAGCCGCGGCCAATAAGCTGACATCGCCTGCTGATATTGCGCTTCGGCCATTTCTACGGCTGCCTGGGAAACCTGTAATGATTGATGTTTTTTTAATGCAATTCGAATACAATCATCAAGGGTCAAATTCTGATACTGTGAAACTCTCTCTTCCGCAACGGCTGCTTTTGCACACCAAAGCAGAAATACAAGCAAAATTTTAAATTTCATCCTGCAATCGAATTTATTCTGTTAATTCTGTTAATCCGAAAGCTGGTTGCGAATTGCTATGATCTCATCATAATGCTCAGTCAATAAATTGACTAACTGCGGATCAAATTGTCTACCTTTTTTACTTTGGATATACGCTAAAATCGTATCATCTGACCAGGGTTCTTTGTAAATCCGCTTGCTCCCCAAGGCGTCAAAAACATCCACCAAAGCAACAATCCGGCCTTCTATTGAAATCTCTTCACCTGATAAACCCACGGGATAACCGGATCCATCAAAGTGTTCATGATGTTCATGGGCAATCCGGGCGGCCATTTGAATCAAGGGCTTGTCCATTTTTTTGAGTATATCAAAACCCAGCTGGGAATGGGTTTTCATGATTTCAAACTCGCTCTTTGTCAACCGTCCCGGCTTGTGCAAAATTGCATCAGAAATGCCAATTTTACCAATATCATGCATCGGCGAAGTAATTCCGAGCATTTCCGAAAAATCATCTCCCAAACCTAACTTTTCAGCCAAATAATGTGAAATTTCGGCTACTCTTTTTAAATGTTTTCCGGTTTCATGACTTCGATTTTCAACAACCTCTCCCATCAAATAAATAAATTCTTTTTGGGTCTCAAGAATATCTTCATTCAATTTAATCGATTCGGTGATATCTTGACTAAGCGCCAGATAACAATGATTATCACCTTGTAAATTTTTAATGCCGACGATCACACTACTGAATGTCTTTTCAGGACCCTCACCATATTTTAATTTTAACAGCTCCGCACTATGTCCATGTCGTTGAATGCTATGTAAAACGCGTTGTTGAAAATTTTTAACCTCTAAACCTGCTTTTTTACGAGATATCATGCCACAATACGATTGGCCAATCAGATCTTTAGCCTGACACTGTAGACTGTTACAAAAATTTTGATTGACACTTTGAATCAAACCATCATTTCCGATAACACAGAGTGATGAACCGACATCCAAAGCCCGTTCATATTCGGCTAAAAAATGTTTTTGTTGATCCAGATCTTTTTTCAGGTCAGCGGTATCTAATTCATGCTGGTTAAACAAATGGGTAATATCGACCATCATGGCGACATATTCCTCAACCTGATTTACCTCATCTACTATCGCAGTAATAATCACATCAGCAACAAATACCTTGCCTAGCTTGGTTTTATTTTTAACAATACTATGCCACTTCCGTTTACCAGCCAATTGCTTTAGAAAATCCAGAAATTTTTCTAAATCTCCATCAACCTGATATAAAAATGGGTAAAAATTGCCAATGAGCTCCTCTTTACTGTATCCGGATAAGTCACAAAAACGGTCATTAACATAGGTGACTTCGCCATCAAGATTAAATTTTGCAACAATTGCTTGTTCGTCGACCATTAATTTATATTGCTGCAACAGTTTCTGGCTTTTCGCCAATTCGCTTTGTAATTGAATTTGTTCAACAATTTTTTCAAGCAATTTCAATAGTCTTTCAATATTGATTGGTTTGGTCAGATAATGCTGTATCCCCAGCTTCATTGCCCTGAATGCGTATTCGACATCATTATAGGCACTCAAAATAATAATATGCTGCTCTGGTACAAGATGTTTAATATCTGCCGACATCGCCAAACCATTCGTTAACGGCATTTGTATGTCAGTAATAACCACATCCGGCCGATATTTTTGAAACAACTTAAAGCCTTCAGTACCATTATTAGCAACATAAAGGCCCGTAACCCATTGTTTTAATAGCAGCTCGAGTTCTTCCCGGGTTTCTGCATCATCCTCAACATATAAAATCCGCAGGCTCTTTAACTTATCGAAATTGATTTTGTTTAAGATCATGATTATCTAATCGCTCATTGAATGCCAACAGTAAGTCGCGCTCCCCTTTCTTTTTGCTTTATACATCGCCTGATCCGCCATCAAAACCAGTTTGTCTAGATCCTGCGCATCATCAGGAAACAGGGCCACTCCAATACTCACAGTAACGTTAATAGCAATTTCGTTATTACAAACCGGCAAATTGATAGCTTCAAGTATCCGTTGTACGGTAGACTTAATTAACTGTTTCGATGTGCCATTCAAAATAATAACAAACTCATCGCCGCCAATTCGGGCAACCGTATCAACTTCACGGATACATTGTTTAAGTCTTCGAGCCACCTCAAACAGCACCTCATCCCCTCGACCATGCCCGAAGTTATCATTAACCCATTTGAATTTATCCAAATCAAG
This sequence comes from uncultured Methylomonas sp., assembly GCA_964530345.1. Lineage (GTDB taxonomy): Bacteria > Pseudomonadota > Gammaproteobacteria > Methylococcales > Methylomonadaceae > JALSJK01. The sequence goes on along the minus strand of CAZGYJ010000022.1, from coordinate 17,150 downwards.
ATATAGTAGCGCCACGTTGTGCAAATAACGTTTTGCGCCATTCAAAGCCAATTGCAAACGATGGAAAAACAGCTTTCGATTGGGTAACTGAGTCAAGGCATCATATTCAGCTTGAAAACGTAATTCTTCCTCGTATTTTTTGCGTTCGGTAAAATCAGATAATACACAAACAAATTGGGCAATGCTGCCATCAGTTCGGGTTACCGCATCAATACGTGTATAAGCAACAAAAGCTGGCCCGCTGAATCGCTTTATTTTTAATTCTCCTTTCCAGCGTAACTGCTTCTGCAAATGATCACAAATATCAAGATAACTACTTAAGTCAGTATCTTCTTGTATTAAATTACTGAATGCAATTTCAGTAATGTCATTTTTTGTAAACCCGGTCATGGCTGAAAAAGCAGGATTAATACTGACGATCTGATGATGGATATTCAGCAATATGATTGCTTCTCCGGTAACCTGATATACGGTGGCCGCCAGTTGTAACTCATCTTCAATTATTTTTTTTTCGGTAATATCCTCAAAAGACCAAATCATTCCCTGTTCAATTTTTCCTGGAATAATTGATCCTGCCCTGATTTTGCACCATCTTGATGAACCATTCTGGTGACAGACTTTTAATTCCGACTCAAAAAAACCATGACGGTTTACTGCCTTTTCAATTTGCTGCTTCAATTGCCTGTGCCTCTCAACTGTTCCAGGAAACAAATCGAAAAGTGTCATGGGCTTGCTGCCCACATAGCCCAATAATTTAACGAATTGATCGTTGATATTGTTAAGCCGAAAAAACCTGTCTGTATAGGCAATACCCAGATGGGCATGATATAAAATACCGGATAATTTAGCCTTGGACTCTGTTAGCTCCCTTTGTAACCGGGAAATCTGCAGATGGGTATTCAGCCGGGCCAATAACTTTTCCTTGCCAACTGGCAAGGTTAAAAAATCAACACGGCTATTGTCTAATGATGAATCGAATGACTCCTTATCTGGCTCTCCCAGCAAAATCACCGATGCCCCAATTGAACGAATAATCTTGTGTAATCGTTGCCTAGCATCAAAAACTGAATGGGGTGACAGCCCGGAGTTTAATAAAACCACATCAGGACCATGTAGCAAGGCCAATTCCAAGCCTTGTTCAATACTGTCAGCCCAGAGTAGATGAAATGATTCCCTTGACAAATTGGTATCGAGATTTTCCTTATGGGAGGCCTCTTTCTCGATGGTCAAAATAGTTGTCATGGAATCGGTCATTTTATTTCGCTATTATTCCGGTTTCAATTGCTGAATTTGACTATGCAACACTATCCATGCACCTGAAACACCAAGACCTACAGAGATCATAAATAGCATGACTGTTTCCTTAAAGCTAAAAAAGCGTACCCTAAATTGCCCTTCATAAAGACCAATCAGTTGATCGAGAGGCTGCTGAATTAATAAAAGCATCAAACTCACCAAAATCCAGGCGGCAGCACCAGCAATAAGCCCATACCAAAACCCGCTATACAAAAAAGGTCTACGAATAAAGGCATGTGTTGCTCCAACAAGTTGTGCTATTTGAATTTCATCCCGGCTATTTTGCAATTCCAGCCGGATCGTATTACCCGTAATAAATAAAATTCCCAGAGCTAAAACAACGGACAAAATCAAAACTCCCCGGTTCGCTAAATGAATCATGGCCTGTAGCCGCTTTAGCCATGCCATATCCATTTGCACAAAATCAGTTTCCGGCAAATTTTTCAGCTTGATAATCAGATCACTGGTCAAACTCTCATCAGATAACATACTTTCAGGTAAAATTTGAATCACATGAGGTAAAGGATTGCTTTCCAGTACATTGAGAACTTCGCCAAAACCGCTGTATTGTTTAAATTCTTCCAATGCCTGCTGTTTGGAAATAAATGTAACCTGGCTGATCCGGGTATCTTCTCGTAACTTATTTGCAAGTTCTCGCCCTTGTTTTTCTGTTACATGCGGTTGTAAAAATACCGACACATGGTTACTGTCTTCCAAAGCTCCTGTTAATTGCTGAACATTTGCAACCAACAGAAAAAAACCAGCCGCCAGTGCCAAAGCCACTGCCAAAACTGTCACCGTCATAGCAAAAGTGACGGGATTTCTGATTAATCGTCCTAAACTAGAAAATAAAGCCTGGGCATGCAGTGCCCCATAGGCATTTATTTTATAACTAACATTGTCCTTAAGACGAGAATGATTTGATTTAACTCCGCTTTGTTTCATGCCAATCTTCAACCAATCGCCCATGATCAAGATGTAACACTCTGGTATGAAATTTCTCCACCAAAGCATAATCATGGCTAGCAATCAGGATTGTAACACCAACTTGCTGGAACCTGCCAAATAAACTCATAATCTCGTCCGATAATTCAGGATCAAGATTGCCGGTCGGTTCATCAGCTAAAATCAGTTTTGGTTTGTTAATGACCGCCCGGGCAATGCCTACTCGCTGCTGTTCTCCCCCTGACAAGGCCAAAGGATATTTTTTTTCTGTTCCCGACAAACCAACTTGTTCCAAAACTGCCCTGACCCGCCTGACAATCTCCTGATAGCCAAAGCCTGAAACCACCAAGGGTAAAGCAATATTATCAAAAACAGTGCGATTATGAAGTAATTTATAATCCTGAAATATCAGCCCTAGCTGACGTCTAACGAATGGAATCTTCTTTTCCTTGATACGATTCAGATTTTGCCCTTCAAAAAATAACTGACCCCGAGTACAGCGTTCCATCATTGCAATAAGTTTTAGCAGGGTGCTTTTACCCGCACCCGAATGACCCGTCAAAAAGACCATTTCTCCTTTTTTTAATTGAAAGCTGATATCAATTAATGCATCTCCTCCTTCAGGATATCTTTTAAAGACACGATCAAATTTCAGCATCATCACTACAATTTATGATGAAAACAACGCATCAACAAATTGTTTGGCGTGAAAATCCTGTAAATCATCAATCCCTTCGCCCACACCAATAAATCTGATCGGTATTCCGAATTGTTTAGCCAATGCAAAAATAACTCCCCCTTTTGCCGTGCCATCCAGCTTGGTCAATGCGATTCCAGTTATTGAAACTGTTTCATTAAACTGCCTGGTTTGTGACAAAGCGTTTTGTCCGGTTCCAGCATCCAAAACCAATAACACCTCATGTGGGGCATTAGCATCAACTTTTGTCATTATCCGTTTAACCTTTTTTAATTCGTCCATTAAATTAGATTTGGTGTGCAGGCGTCCAGCGGTATCAGCAATCAAAACATCAACTCCTTTTGCTTTTGCTGACTGCACACCATCATAAATTACAGAAGCTGAATCAGCTCCGGTATGTTGTGCAACGACATGAATATTATTTCTTTCTCCCCAGGTTTGAAGTTGTTCCACAGCAGCTGCCCTGAAAGTATCGCCAGCTGCCAACATCACACTATGGCCCTGCATTTGAAGGCGTTTTGCCATTTTTCCGATGGTTGTAGTTTTGCCCACTCCATTGATACCAACAACCAGGATCACAAAAGGACCATCTTGTTGCGGAATTTCTAATGGCATATCACAAGGCTCGAGGATATCCAGTAATTCCTGTTTCAAAGCCTCAGACAACGCCTCAGCATCATTTAATTGATGATGCTCAACTCGTTCAGTTAATTTAGCAATAATTTCTTGCGTGGCTTCTATCCCGACATCCGCCATAATCAAGCTGTTCTCGATTTCCTCCAGTAAATCAGCATTAATAGTTTTTTGCTTTAGCGATAATCCCGTAAGAACACCGCCCAGGCCTGTGCGAGTTTTATGTAATTGCGTTTTTAGGCGTAAAAATAAGGATTCTGGTTCAGGCTCATGATATTCTTCTTCAACCGGAACTGATTCAACAACAGCAGCTGAAGGTTCTGGTTGAATAACACCGCCGAGTTCTGAAACCTCTTCTGGAAAGGAATATTTACTGTAAAAACCAATATAAATGACTGGCAGCATGATTAATGCAGCAAGTGCATTATGTAACACTGCAGCCCATAAAGGGATACCTAACTTGATCAGCGAAACACCCAATGTAATCTGGATCATCAATACAACAGCCAACGCCAATCCACCTCTGCGAACAGGTATAGGGTTGTTACTTGAAGTTGCATTGAGCATCACGCCGCTTAAAAACACAAAGCAAAACAGCGCACCAATTCTATGTAACCAATGTATGGCAACCTGCCCTTGATATGACAAGGCGCCTTGATAACCGGTTATCAATCCTTTAAAAACATTGAGAGCATCAAAATAGTCAACATCCGGCCACCAACTGCCATTACATTGGGGGAAACCCTGACAAGCTAAAGCCGCATTATTAGTACTTACCCAGCCACCCAGAAAAACCTGGACAAATAAAACCATCATTCCTAGAACCAATAATCCCTTGCTTGTGCCCACTTTCACTTTTCTTTTAGTCAGCCCCGGCTTACTGCGCAAATAAATCCAGAAAACCAGCCAGAAAGTCAACATTCCGATCAATAGATGACTGGTTACAATCACAGGCATAGTTTTAAATTTTATCGTCCACATTCCAAGTGCTGCCTGTAAAATTATCAACGCCAGTAACACTAATGTGGAAATAACTGCTGTCTTACGAAATGGCTTTTCACGCCACGCCAAGATAGCCAATATCAACACAAACAAACTGAGCAATCCGGCCACATAGCGATGCCCCATCTCCTTCCAGGCTTTTTTTACATCCAAAGGCTTGTCCGGAAACATCTGCTGCGCTTGTTTGGCAAAATCAGCATCACCACTGACAATGGCTTTTCCATAACAACCGGGCCAATCAGGACAACCGAGACCAGCATCACTTAGTCGCACATAAGCGCCTAATACAATAACTGTAAATGCTAGAATCAAACAAAAAAGTGCAATACGTCGAAACATGTTTTTTCCGTTAGCCAATCTGGGATATTTTTAATAATTTTTTTAGGTCTTTCAGCACATCATAAGGATTGAATCCTGGTTCATATTCCATCATTAAATTGCCTAATGGATCCATAATCATCAACATTCCCTCAGGAATATTCCCGTTTCTGATTTTAAGCAATTTTTTTGAAAGCTGCTGTGAGGGCCTGACTCGTAATAATCTGGTATCTTTTTGCCATAATCCCTCATTATTTTTCAAATTTACGTCTGTCAAAAAAACTACTATACGACGAATTCGGGTTAAATCTTTATTTGACATCAGGCGCATTTGTTTGGTTTTATGTATCGCTTCTTGACATTGTTGTTTACAATCTTTTCCAGGAATTAAATTAATCATCACCCAATGACCAGATAATTCATGTATATTTTCAATAGAAAATTTGTCGATTCCACGCCAATCTTCTAATTTGGTTGGTACAGCAGGATGGATTAATTTACCGCGATTGGTTCCAGTTTCCAACAAATCCGGATTCTGAAATAACACCCAAGCAATGATAAATGGAACAACTGCCATGGCAAAAACCACCATTATGATTAATCGATTACGTAATAATTGTTTATTCATCAATGTCTGTTTTTAAATTTATCCAGAAGAATAATCCACAAAGTGTAAAAGCAAGGGCAAACCATTGAAAAGCATACGCTTGATGTCTTTCAGGTGTAAGTATTCTAGCCTCATGCCATTGCCTGACAAAACCATTATTTTCATCAGGATCTAACTCTACCTGAAAACCAAATAAAGGATAACCCAGCTTCTCTGATAAGATTTCATGATCAACTACCTGAACGACTGATGGCCATCCTGGAGTTGGGATCTCAGCACCATCCAGCTGAATACCCACACTTGGAAAAATATTTATCCGTCCGCTAATTTTTACTGCTATGTTATTTTGGGGTAATGAAATTTCAGGCAGTTCTGACCGATTCATTTTTAAGGGAACCCAGCCTCGGTTAACCAAAACAGCCTTGCCAGATTTTGACAAGACTAAAGGTGTCATCACAAAATATCCTGGCTGACCATTAACAATTTGATTATCAATTAAAAACTGATGTTCTTCATCATAAGTTCCTGACAATTGAACTTCACGGTACCGTAATTTATTGGGGTTATCTGGTGTCTCGCCAGTCAACAGCAAAATTTGAGTTGATGATCTTTTATCATTTAATTTAAGTAATTGCCGTTTTTCTTCAGCCCGATCTAGCTGCCAAAGCCCTAAAGAAATTAATAATGCAAACAATACCAGGAACACTAATGTCGGGAAAAGATTAAGTTTTAGTCTATTGTGGCCCAGTTTAATTATCATTAAAGTCAATTATTCAAAATTTTTATTGCAAAATTCACAGATTACCCGAAAATAAGATTTTTCTTATACAAAAAACTTTTCAGCATGGTCAAAATTATTATTGTTATTGCGTTTATAGCTATTCTTATCAGCTTGGGCAAAGCCTTGTTCCATTTGGTCAATTATGAAGAACAATCTAAAAAAACTGTCAATGCCCTCACTTTTCGTATCAGCCTTTCTATTCTACTCTTTATTTTTCTTTTTATTGCAGTGGCAACCGGACTGATCAAGCCTCATGGCATAGCCACAAAAATGCATCAACCTGCTGCGAACAATCATCCTGCGCTAAATGACAAGAAATAATAATCTCTTAACAATATTCAACACGAGCGAGCTATAAGCAGACAAAAAAAAACGCTGCCTTTTTCAAGGCAACGCTTTCTTTTGAATTGGTATGTTGAACTTATAGCATATATACAAAGACAAAAAGACCAAGCCAGACGACATCGACAAAGTGCCAATACCACGCAGCTGCTTCAAACGCAAAATGGTTTTCTGGAGTAAAATGTCCTTTCCAGCTGCGAAATAAAACTACACTAAGTATGATTGCTCCCACACAGACATGGAAACCGTGAAATCCGGTTAACATAAAAAAGGTCGATCCATAAATACCAGAACCTAGTGTCAATCCCATTTCATGATAGGCTTCGTAATATTCAAACGCTTGCAAACTAACAAATAAAAAACCCAAGCCTACGGTTGCCATCAACCCTTTTATTAACTGGTCGCGGTTTTTTGCCAATAAACCGTGATGAGCCCATGTACATGTAATACCACTCGTTAACAATATCAGAGTATTTAAAAATGGAATCCCCCAAGCGCCCATGGGTTCATAGTCACCACCAACTTCACCAGGCCCATTGGTTGGCCACATTGCTTCAAAAGATTGCCATAACTCATGTGATGAACGACCTGGCCCATCACCAATACCACCTAACCAAGGCACCACCAAATTTCGGGTGTACCATAGAGTTCCGAAAAATACCGCAAAAAACATGATTTCTGAAAAAATGAACCACATCATGCCCATTCGGTATGAAACACCAACCTGGGAATTGTACATCCCTGATTCACTTTCAATTGCTTGCAGCGTAAACCAGCCTGCCAGCATCAACAAAAAAACCATCAATCCCAATATCATTAAGGTTGAACCAATGCTCGATCCATTCAAATGATTTGCGAAACCAACCAGCATCAGCAACAAACCAATGGTAACCATGACTGGCCATGTTGCTTTATGTGGAATGTAATAATTGTCATTTGTAGACATGTTCTTCCCCTATCTAATTTTTTACTGTTTTTTCTGTGTTATCAAAAAAAGTATAAGCCAATGTTATTGTTTTATATCTTTCCGGAAGTTCAGGATCAACAACGAAACGAACTGGCATGGTTTTACTTTCATGAGCAGCAAATTTTTGTTCCGTGAAACAAAAACACTCTGTTTTATGTAAATATTCTGCAGCTGCGCCTGGCGAGATACTAGGTATCGCTTGGGCAGTCATGGGTTTATCAGTGGAATTTTCTGCAAAAAAATTAACGGTATAGTATTCCCCAGGATGAATTTTCAGTTTTTTTGTTATTGCCCGAAACTTCATTGGGGTGGTTTCGTTTAATGAAGTAATAAATTCCACTGTAATTTCACGGCTGGTATCAATTTCATATTGGCCTTCATTGGCCGCACTTAATTCAACTTTGCCATTCAATCCAGTAATATCACAAAAAACATCATAGATCGGAACCAGCGCGTAACCAAAACCGAACATAGCCAAAACGACCAGCAACAGTTTCTTGACTAATTTTCTATTTTTTTGTTCTAACCCTTCATTCATTGAGATACCGCTTTTATGACAGCAAAAACATATATCGCCGTTGCAATTACAAACAAAATGACTGCTACCAGAATGTTTTTATTTTTTCTATTCATTATTCTATTTGCTCTGAATTAATCGACCGATTCAGAGCAAATGATTTGCCTTTAAATATGCTCTGTTGGAATTACTTTTGGTGGAGTCGTAAATGTATGGTAAGGGGGTGGAGATGGCAAATGCCATTCCAATCCGTGTTTTTTTGCATCCTCCCATACTTCATCAGTTACCTTCTCACCAGTTCCTTGTCTAATGGTTTGAATCACAATATACAAAAAGATCAACTGACTAAAGCCATAAATAAATGCCCCAATACTTGAAATCATATTCCAATCAGCAAACTGGACTGCATAATCTGGGATTCTCCTAGGCATTCCAGCGAGACCAAGAAAATGTTGTGGGAAAAATAGAATATTGACAGAAATAACCGATAACCAAAAATGCAATTGCCCCAATTTTTCGTTGTACATGTGTCCCGTCCATTTTGGCAACCAGTAATAGGCGGCTGCCTGCAATACAAAAATAGAAGCAGGTACCAACGTATAATGAAAATGAGCAACAATAAAATAAGTATCGTGATACTGAAAATCCAGCGGTGCCAAAGCCATCATCAAACCGGTAAACCCCCCAATGGTAAATAGCACCACAAAGGCAATACAAAATAACATGGGGGTTTCAAAAGTCATTGAACCTTTCCACATGGTAGCAGTCCAGTTGAAAATTTTTACAGCTGTAGGAATTGCAATCAACATTGTGGCATACATAAAATACAACTCACCTGCCATCGGCATGCCAACCGTAAACATGTGATGCGCCCATACAATAAAAGATAAAAAGGCAATTCCAATGGTGGCAACAACCATTGAACTGTAGCCAAATAAAGGCTTTCGTGCAAAAACCGGAATAATAGTTGAAGCGACACCAAAGGTTGGCAAAATCATGATGTAAACTTCAGGATGGCCAAAAAACCAGAAAATGTGCTGATATAAAACAGGGTCACCACCGCCAGCCGCATCAAAAAAGCTGGTATCAAAAAACTTGTCTGTTAACAACATTGTTACACCGCCTGCAAATACCGGCATGACAGCGATTAATAAAAATGCTGTAATTAACCAGGTCCAGACGAATAATGGCATTTTCATCAATGTCATACCGGGAGCACGCATATTGAAAATAGTTGCAATAATATTGATTGCACCCATGATGGAAGAAATACCCAGCAGATGCACAGAAAAAATTGCAAAAGGAAGTGCATTACCTGTCTGTAATACTAAAGGCGGGTATAAGGTCCAGCCTGATGCAGGTGCCCCACCATCCATGAATAAGGTGCTTGCTAAAAGTAACACTCCAGCAACCAAAACCCAAAAGCTCATGTTATTCATTCTCGGTAACGCCATATCTGGCGCTCCAATCATCATGGGAATCATCCAGTTTGCCAAACCGACAAAAGCCGGCATCACAGCACCAAAAACCATAACCAAAGCATGCATGGT
>CAZGYJ010000022.1:0-7395 GCA_964530345.1 uncultured Methylomonas sp. | reverse complement strand
ACGGAATAAATTCGACAACTGGCATAGGATTTTTGTTGGTCTTCAAGACATGGTAACAGGCGCATAGCAAACTAGGTAACTGTTGCCACAACGCAGAAGACGGACAAAAAGACAAGCGAGTTGATGAAGTTATTTCGTGCACGTTTCTTAGTCTCAACTAGACATTCCTACTATTTAGATTTCATTTCAGCAATTTTTGCAGGCTGAACTATATCGCCTACATTATTACCTAACGCATTTCTCGTGTAAGTAACGACAGCAGCAAATTCTAGATCACTGATACTTTGATCAAAAGCTGGCATCATACCTTTACCTTTCAGCATTAGGTCAATCTGGCCCTCAACATCTCCTGTTACTATAGAACTACCAGAAATTGCAGGAAAAGTTCCTGGAATTCCTTCACCGCCAGGCATATGACAAGAGACACAATTATTTGTATAGATAGTTTCACCAATTTGCATCAATTCGTCTTTGGTACATTCGGAACCAGCACAAGCAGCTTGAGCCGCCCATGTCCCATCTGGATAACTTGCTGCACCATTATCCGGATAATTATCAAGCCAGTCCTCATATTCATCTTTTTCCAGGGCAACCACAACAATCGGCATAAAACCATGATCTTTACCACACAATTCGGCACATTGACCACGATAAACGCCTGGCTTTTCAATAGTCGTCCAAGCTTCATTAATAAATCCGGGAATGGTATCTTTTTTCCACCCCAAATCAGGCACCCACCAAGAGTGAATAACATCACCTGCAGTAAACAAAAACCGAATTTTTGTATGAATTGGCACGACTAATGGCTTATCAACATCCAGAAGATAATGAGGTACGGTTTTTGGATCAATTCCAGAACCAACTTGTCTTGCTTCATTGCTGGCTGCGTCCAGATTACTAAAAAAACTGGGTTCTTCATCGAGATATTCGTATTGCCATTTCCATTGCCAGCCAGTTACTTTAATGGTCATTTCAGAATTTTCAACATCGTCCAGCGTCAACAGGGTCTTGGTGGCTGGAATAGCCATGCTAACTAAAATTACTGCTGGGATGACAGTCCAGATAATTTCTACCTTTGTACTTTCATGAAATTGTGCCGCCTCATGCCCTCTCGATTTCCTGTGGTGATAAATCGAATAAAACATGGTTCCAAAAACCGCTATGCCAACAAAAACACAAATCCATAGTATCAACATATGGAGATCGTAGATTTCATTACTTTGTTCTGTCACCCCTTTCATTAAATTCAGGGTGTAATCGGCATTAGCAGTCCCTAGACTGAATACCATCAGGGCTATACCAGCGATTAATTGCCTAGTCATTTTCACGGAGTAATCTCCTCTTTATAGTTGTAAACTCTTGAAATTCTGTATGAGCTTCGCACCCGCATGAGTTTCCTTCCATAACTCAATTGTCACAACAAATTTGGCACGAGTAAATTTATTAATTTTAACCTATGAGGGCTTTCTATACCATAAAATATTTTATGCCTTTCTCAATATCATAAAAAAGGTCTGTGAAATTTCCTCTCACAGACCTTTTTGATTTTAGTTCATTATTGTAAGTCAGTCTTATATTTTTTTTATTGATTTTCCATTTTTTTACAATAGCTTAAATCACTTAACATCAAGAAAAGTATAAAAGCTTTGTTTCCGGTTCAATTTGAATAATCAAAAAAACAATAACGAACCAAGTGATTACCTTAGGAACGAACAACAAATAACTTTAACAACTGGCTTGTCTTTTTATCCGTCTTCTGCGTTGTAAAAATAGTTACATAGCTGGCTATGCGCCTATTTCCACGCCTTGAATACGAATAAAAATACTACGCCAGTTGTCCAATTTATTCTGTGATCGTTCCTTAACTATTCAACGCATCACTATAAGCAAAATCATAAGTAGGAATATGATTGTAAAGCCAGTCTTTAACCATCGCACCAGTTTCCGTAGTGACATCGGCTTCGCCAGCCTTAAATTTTGCCTGAAGATCAACGCAAGTATTGACCAAAGCATCATGTTCTGCTTTATGTGCACCCAGACCGCCAAATCCTTTAGCCTCCATTTCCCGCTCTTCGTGGGCAAAATGATCAGCAACATACCCAATTAAATCATCGAGTGCAGCCCCTACTTCACTCCGGTCAGCACCGCCCGTCGCCAAATCATATAATTTGTTCAAACGATCAAAAATACCTTTATGCTCATCATCAGCAAATCCAACTTTCGTACCAAATTGTTCTTCAGTCCAAGTAATTAATGACATATTTCCTCCGGTGTTTTATTAGTTTTATAACAAGAGTGCGCATTATGTACATGAACTTAAAATTTTTATTTGATCTGAATCAAATAAAATTCAGTTTTTTCGCCATCCCAAATTGCTCTTTAATCCGACAGCCTCCTAGAAATTAAAATTTCCATCAAAACTTTCCAACGCTTGCCCAGAAAAATAAGGCAAAACCGACAACAACGGTATATCAGTGAAATCTGCAATCGTTTGTATATTCGCTTGTTGAGCTAACATTTCTGGCGCCACACAATTTGCCACCCAACCGGCCACATTCACCTTCGATTCTTGAATAGCGGCGAATGTTAATCGTGCATGATTAATACAACCCAACCTGATCCCCACAACGATAATGACTGGCAAATCCAGATAAAAAGCCAAATCAGAAATATCAACTTTCGGACCAAGCGGCACGAACCAACCGCCCACACCCTCAACGATAACAACTTCAAATGCATTCTGTAATTGATTTAGATTTTTTGAAATCAATTCGAAACTAATTGTTGTACCGTGATTTTTTGCTGCAATATGCGGAGAAACTGGCTCTTCAAAAACATAGGGATTCAGTAAATCATATTGGAGATTTTCTGAAGCATTTTGCTGCAAAAACAAGGCATCTTCATTGACCAGCCGCCCATTATTCCGAATAGCTCCTGAGGCTACTGGCTTCATCGCCGCCACCGAGTGGCCTTGATTCTTGAAATAGCGCATCAAAGCACCAGTTACAACAGTTTTGCCAACACCCGTATCAGTACCAGTGATAAAAAATCCTTTCGACATTATGCTAATTTCCCGGCAACATAGATAATTTCAAATGTTGCACATATCTTGCCATTAATCCTGAATTTTTCATACGCAGCTACCAAATCATGCAATTGCCTTTTACTGGTTATGTTTCTATTTCTGTTTTGCGTCATATTATGGGCGCCAATACCTTTAATTTCTTTCATTAATGTCACCACATTTGAATAATATGATTGCTGATTGATACACTCAATCTGGCAAGTGGTTAATCCGGCTTGACCCATAAACCTCTGAATTTGTTCAACACTATAAAAATGATTGACATGACTATAATCATCGACCATTGCCCAGGACTGTTTAAGCTCTTGAAATGTTTGCGGCCCAAAAGTGGAAAAAAAAAACTGTCCTCCAGGTTTTAATACGCTTCGAAACTGTGAAAAAACCTTCTGTAAATCGACACACCATTGCAGAGCCAAATTAGAAAAAATCCAGTCTATTGCCTCTGATCTAACTGGCAACCTTTCAATATCGGCACAAAAAAACTGATTCCCATGTTTTTCCCTGGCCACTTCTAACATGGGGAAAGCCAAATCCATCGCAATAATCTTATTGTGATCAACAATTCGGGAAAGTTCTCTGGTTAGAAACCCCGTACCACAACCAAGATCCAGAATAACTCCGGCAGGTATTTGGCCCGCAAGCATTTCCAATAAATTCAGGCCGACTTTCCTTTGTAAATTTGCAAATTCATCGTAAGAAACCGAAGCCCTTGCAAATGAACGCTGAATATTGCTTTTTTCCATCTTACACTTTTCCCGGTTAAGCCAGAAAGTCCTGCAAAACCTTAATGACTTCTTCTTGATGTGATAAAAAAGGAAGATGTCCGGCCTTTCGAATTATATTTAATTCACAATTGGACTGGATTTCTTGCATCGCTTGTCCTACTTCCATTGGCACCAGCTTATCAGTCTCCCCAACAATGATTGAAACTGGGCACTGAGCGGATGACAGCGCCAGTCTCAAATCAGCTTGACGCAAAATATCAAGACCAGCAAGCAAAGTTGAATTGTCGGGGATTTTATATTGAGATATGCTCATTTTAAGGTATTTTGCTAACAGTTTAGCTTGCTCTGTTCCCTGCAGTTGCAATAATAAAAAACGTTGTAAAGCGGCCTCCCCATTATTTTCAAAGCTGCGCTTAAACATCTGTAAAAAATCAGCATCCACACCCGGCCAATTTTCAGTACCTGTAAAACGCGGGTTTCCAGCCAATAACACTAATGACTCGACCTGTTCTGGATAATGCTGACAAATATCCAATACAATTTTTACTCCAAGCGACCAACCTAACCAGCAACAGGGTTGCTTTGGCACAGCTTCAATTAATGCTTCCCGGATGTTATCTAAATTAAAATCTTCTAGCTTGCTGCTTCGACCATGGCCCGGCAAATCGAGTAAAATAACTTGGTAGTTCTTGGCAAGCTGTTCGGCAAAATCATGCCAAATCCCACTATGCATTGCCCAGCCATGCACCAAAATTATTTTTTTACCCTGCCCCAAGGTTTCAGTGAATAATTGCATCAAATAACTGTTTTTTCTAATGCTGCAAGCAATTTATCAATATCCTGATTTTCATGGTTAGCGGACAAAGTGATTCGTAATCTTGCCTTGCCTTTGGGAACGGTTGGTGGTCGAATTGCGCTGACAAAAACGCCCATGTTCAGCAAATTAGTACTTATCTCACTGGTGCGATGATTATCACCAATCAGCACTGCATGAATTGCTGAATGAGTCTCTATTAAATCAAGACCTAACTGACGAATACCGTTTTGCAATCTTACAGATAATAATTGCAGTTTTTCACGGCGCCAATGTTCCTGAATAACCAGCTTCAAACTGGTTCGTGTCGCTTCGGCCAATGCTGGTGGCAATGCGGTTGTAAAAAGATAAGTGCGAGCTTTTTGAACCAGAAAATCAATTAGAGATTCTGAACCCGCGACAAAAGCTCCATAAGTTCCAAAACCTTTCCCCAATGTCGCCATTAACACGGGTACGTCATGCTGAGTCTGTTGAAACTCTTCCACAACACCACCACCTTTTTTGCCAAGAACACCAATTCCATGCGCATCATCAATCATTAACAGGGCATTACTGCTATTTGCAATGGCGGCCAAATCAGCTACCGGCGCCAAATCACCATCCATACTGAAAACACCATCAGTCACAATCATTTTTTTCTGTGCGTGGCTACGGGATATGATTTTTTTTAAATGTTTGCTATCACTATGTTGGTAACGATAAAAACGCGCGCCAGACATAATCCCACCGTCAAGTAACGAAGCATGATTCAAACGGTCTTCAAAAACTGCATCTCCAACACCAATCAATGTGGAAATTATGCCCAAATTAGCCATAAATCCATTGGCAAATAATAAAACACGATCACGACCGACAAAATCAGCCAATTCTTCTTCGAGTTGATGATGAACTCTATGGTGCCCACAAATCAAATGTGCAGAACCGCTGCCTATGCCATAATCATCAGCAGCACGTTTGAAGGCAGCAACAATGTCAGGGTGATTAGCCAGGCCCAGATAATCATTGCTGGAAAAATTTAGTAGCTCCCTACCATCCATCTTGATATGTACACCTTGCGCCGTTTCAATTAAACGGCGAGCCCTATAAAGACCCTGGCGTTTTATCTCGTCTATTTGTTCCGCAAACTGATGGTCATATCCCGACATTAGGTGTGACTCGAACCTCCCGGATAGACACCTAATCTATTGAACAAATCATGATCTTGACTGGTCATGGGATTATCTGTTGTCAGCAGTTTTTCTCCGTAAAAAATAGAATTTGCCCCCGCTAAAAAACACAGAGCCTGCATTTCATCACTCATTTCAGTTCGACCAGCAGACAATCGGACTCTTGATTCTGGCATTAATATTCGGGCTACTGCGATAGTTCTTACAAAAACAATTGGATCAAGTTTTGCTGTTCCAGCCATCGGAGTTCCTTCCACCTGCACCAGCATATTAATTGGCACACTTTCAGGATGTTTTGGTAAATTGGCCAATTCCATCAGTAATTTTGCCCGATCAATATCGCTCTCACCCATCCCAACAATGCCGCCACAACAAACATTTATTCCCGCATCCCTGACTCGTTCCAAAGTGTCTAGACGATCCTGGTAAGTTCTGGTGGTTATCACTTCAGAATAATAATCTTCGGAGGTATCAAGGTTATGATTGTAATAATCGAGTCCACCTTGTTTTAATACCTGGGTTTGTTTTTCAGTTAACATTCCCAAAGTGACGCATGTTTCCATACCCAGTGATTTAACACCCTGAACCATTTCGACAACTCGATCAATATCGCGGTCTTTAGGGCTGCGCCAGGCCGCGCCCATGCAAAAACGGGAAGCCCCTTGATCTTTTGCACGTTTTGCAGCTTCGAGCACTTCTTCAACGGGCATCAATGCCTCGGGCTTTAAATCGGCATCAAATCGAGCGCTCTGCGGACAATAACCACAATCCTCAGAACAAGCGCCGGTTTTAATACTCAGTAAACTACTGACCTGAATTTCATTGGCATCAAAATTTTCTCGATGTACTGTTTGCGCTGTAAATATTAAATCGTTGAACGGCATTTCAAACAACGACTGAACTTCATCAAGACGCCAATCATGACGAAGCAATGAGGCGCTGCCCATTTGTACAATTGCGGGACTTACCGACATTTTGTTACTCTCCAACTTTAAAATTCTAGAAAATAATTTCTTCCAACCGTCAACCTGGAAAAAAATAAATGGTAAACAACTGGTTCAATATTATACAGGATTGCCTGTTTCCACCCACCTGCATTTTATGCAATTTAAGTTGCAATCATTCTGATGATTTATGCGATGCCTGCGCGATTAATTTTAAAAAAAATACAAACAGCTGTTCTTGTTGCGCCTCAACATTAGAAATCGACGCTTCAGCAAGAACCTGCGGTAAATGCCTCAGTAACCCGCCGGCATACGACAAAACTCATGCCCCTTTTGTTTATCAGAGCGGTATCCGGCATTTAATACAGACTTTGAAATTCAACAATAACTATAAAAATGCACGCTTACTAGGCAATCTCATCGCTGATTCTGTTATTAATTCGGCCACGTTTCCCGAATTGATCATGCCGGTTCCTTTACATCCAATCAGATACAGACAACGTGGCTTTAATCAATCGCTGGAAATTGCCAGAACTGTTTCAAAACGACTATCAATTCCTCTGGATTATTCAAGCTGTCAACGTAAAAAATATACTTTGCAACAATCGGCATTACCGGCAAAACAACGGCAGAAAAATCTCCGTAACGCTTTCACAGTCTG
>CAZGYJ010000021.1:3365-26002 GCA_964530345.1 uncultured Methylomonas sp. | reverse complement strand
TACAAGCCCAAGAACAATCACCACTAAACTACTACCAAGGATATAACTGGATTTTATTCGTTCAACAATTGAATCATATTCTTCTCCTCCCAGAATCACGTATAGGTAGCCGTCAGGTGCATTTTTAAAAGGTACCCGGGCCGCAGAAAAAATTTTAGTTTTTTGGTAATCTCTAGGGTCATCTCCACGGATTGGAATAATGGAGTCACGAGTAAAATAACGTTGAATCGGACCAATATCCACTGATAACCTCACCACTTTCCATACTGGAGCAGAAAAAGCCAAAATAGAACCTTCATGGTCGAGCAGGTAAATCTCAAGACTGGGATTTAATACCATCAAGGATTTGAACAACTGTCGTAAAACCGAATAATCTATCTTTCCACCTTTAAATATTTCAGTCTCTGTAACAATGTGTTCTGCCACTTTATCATTAAGCTTTTGCATCACCTCCTGTTGATATAAATCAGATGCAACAAAAGTAACAGAGAGAGTCAGAACTCCAATCAAGATGAAAACAAACATCAAACTCAAACTGAGTTTTGCAAACAGGGTGTTAAACATGAGCTTATGTTTCCATAAATTTGTAACCAACCCCCCAGACAGTTTGAATATAAACTGGCTGCTTGGGATCTTTTTCAATCTTGATTCGCAATCGATTAATGTGTGAATTTACCGTATGTTCAAAGCCATCATGACCATAACCCCACACATTATCCAATAGCTCTGCACGTGAAAACACCCGCCCTGGATGCCGAGCAAAAAACAACAACAACTCAAATTCTCTTGCCGTTAATTCAACATTCCGCTTATTCACTGTAACCTTATGTTGATCCGAATAAATGCATAAACAACCCTGCTGAAAAATTTCGGATTGCTTTCGTAGTTCTTTCGGAAGCGTTGCATCGACCCGACGAAAAATTGCTTTTATTCGGGCTAATACCTCAGAAATGCTAAAAGGCTTGGTCACATAGTCATCGGCACCTGTTTCCAAACCAGTAATACAGTCTTGTTTGGAATCCTTAGCAGTAAGCATAATGACAGGCGTATAAACAGAATTTTCTCTAATACTTCGACATATTTTTAACCCATCACAACCTGGCAGCATTAAATCCAGTATTATTAGGTCAAACCGCTTGTCCTCAATTTTCGCAAGACCAGACAAGCCATCAAGACATAATTCAACACGATATTGAAGATCACGTAGATGAAGAGCCAACAATTCTGCCATATCCTCATTATCTTCAATAATCAATATTGATTTTGTTGTCATAAAGAAAACTGAAATGGATAGTCAATTAAAATCTTAGATTTTTTATTTTCGCCAAAGATTATAAATTAAATATATATGATCTTTGACGAAAATAGATCCCTACAAAATCAGATAGGCTACATTAGCGCTTTTCGACGAAAACTTTTCATCCCAAACAACATTGTCAAACCAGTCAGTGTCAAAGGTAATGCTGCTGGTAGAGGAACAGCTGTAATCGTTACTTCCGCTATACCGTTACTGTATTGATTGAAGTCTAAAGGAGACAGGTCGAATCCATCTGGTATATGCAGAAAACCATCGTAAGCATTATCCACAATCTTTATCACAGCATTTTCATCAGCCCCCTGCCCGGCATCCGTTTGACCAACAGGAAGACCTGAAAATATTGGATTACCAGCAGAAGTATTAAAATCGTTAACCTCGGTACCTGCATCATTAACTGAACCTGATTGACCAATAAAGAAACTGATTTTATTAACTGTACCATCCAGTAACGAAGATATATCATGCTCAAGAGGATTATCATTGCCAACAAAATAATCACTACTGGCCAAAACCATAGAAGCATAAGAGAAATAACGGTTACCTGAATCGACCATCAACATGGCCTGACCAGTTGTTCCAGGGAAAATTAATGGTGGATTACCACCACCCAAAACAACCCCGTCATTACCTCCTGATAAAGAAAAAGATGCAGAAATTGGATCAGTATTACCATCTTCTGCTAGTGCTTCAATTCCTGCAGAACTTGCTTCGCCGCGATTATAACTATCAAAACTGCCGTCATGAAAGCCTACCCATACTGGCGTTAAGGCAACACCGCCAGCAGGCGCAACATTCTTCACCATAACTTTGAGTTTTACGGGCATTGCATGTACAGATGCCGTAAATAAAACCAATATTAAAAATTGAAATGATTTTTGCAATATTTTCATGATGTTTTCCCTATATAAAGATATTTTCATAAGGATGACCAAAGCTTACCTTCCATAGAAAGAAGATACATCAAGCTATATGCCAGCCACTCGGAAAGCGATTAGCTATTTTCACTAACCACATCATGATAATATTTTAAAAATATCACAAAATTATCACGAATCAATAAATTATGACCAAATCAAAATTATTCTCACGCTATCACCTCAAAACTCCGTCTGGAGGAGTATAACTATCCAATACCTGAATATAATTTGCCCGTTCAAATTCTTCGGGATTTATTGCATGCTGCTGACTTAGACTACCCTTCAATTGCTGTACTGATTCATACTCATGTTGCTCAAGCCAAAAATTTAATTCTTCCAGCAATTGCTTAAGATATTGCGGTCCTTGCTCCAGCAATACGCTACAAAGTCCTGCCACATCAGCCCCGACCAATAATGCTTTAATAATATCCTCCGCAGTATGGAAACCGCCTGTTACGGCAATGGATAACTTCACCTTGCCATAAAGCAATGCCACCCATCTAATTCGCAATAAAGTCTCTGTCGATGTCGAAAGTGTTAATGCTGGGGTTATCAACAGTGTCTCTAAATCAATATCCGGTTGATAGAAACGATTAAACAACACCACGCCATTGGCTCCTGCCTGTTCAAGCCTGCGGATAAAGTGTAAAGGCGAAGTAAATTGAGAGGATAATTTCATAGCGATAGGGATAGATACTTGCTGACGTAATTTTGTTAATACCTCGATATACTGATCTTCAATGTCTTTGCTGCTTTTTTCAATATCGCCTGCTATGTAATAAACGTTCAGTTCAAGGGCATCAGCTCCCGCTTGTTGCATGGCCTTACCATATTCAATCCAGCCCTCTGAAGAAATACCATTGAGGCTTGCGATCACGGGAATATCCAGTTGCGATTTCAACTGATCCAATTTATCCAGATAGCGATCTTGATAGCTACGATAGTCATAGTGGTCTGGATGGAAACTCTCTGCCTCAGCGTGTCCTATCGCCTGTTGATGGTAGAACCTATCATGTCGTCTGGCTTCTGATTCAATTCGTTCTTCAAACAGTGAATGCATCACAATTGCCGACGCCCCTGCATCTTCCAATTGCTTTGCTACATCTAAATCTTTACTCAATGGCGAGGCTGATGGAACCAAGGGATTGATTAGTTTTAAACCCAGATAGTTTGTACTTAAGTCGACCATTGTTAAACCCCCTCGGCTTTGTGTTTAAAATTTGCTTTTATGGCGGCTACACTCGTACTATCAGTCCAATCCAGCTCAGCTAATTGTTGATAATAATGATATCGGTGTTTTACATCTCGCTGTGCTTGCGCAAGATATCTTTCAGCATCTTCAGGATGCGTCTGCCATAACATATCAAAACGCGCTTCTGTTCGGATAAAATCTTGATAAGGTATGGACGGGGG
Source organism: uncultured Methylomonas sp. (assembly GCA_964530345.1). Classification (GTDB taxonomy): domain Bacteria; phylum Pseudomonadota; class Gammaproteobacteria; order Methylococcales; family Methylomonadaceae; genus JALSJK01. The sequence continues at coordinate 22,354 of CAZGYJ010000021.1, read as the reverse complement.
CGGTGAATCAAGATGCATTGGGTTTTTACCTTGCTTGATTTTCTGAGGATTAAACCGGAACAAAGGCCAATGACCACTTTTTACCGCCAGTTGTTGTTGTCGATGATTATTTGACAAATCAATACCGTGGGCAATGCAGGGGGAATAGGCAATTATCAAGGATGGACCTTCGTGCGCCTCTGCCTCAAGAAAAGCCCGTAGGGTTTGGGTATCTTTTCCCGCATAAGCAACGTGTGCCACATAGACATTCTCATAATCCATCGCTAACAAACCCAGATCCTTTTTGGCTGTTGCTTTACCGCTGGCGGAAAATTTTGCCACCGCACCACGTGGTGTGGCTTTGGAAGTCTGACCGCCCGTGTTGGAATAGACTTCAGTATCCAGCACCAGAATATTAACATTTCGCCCACTGGCGAGTACATGATCTAAGCCACCATAACCGATATCATAAGCCCAGCCATCTCCTCCGATGATCCACACGCTCTTTTTACAAAAATTTTCAGATAATTGAATTAATTGTGCTGCAACGGCAGTGTCAATAGTTTTCAATTGATCTCGTAAATCAGCAACTCTCTGACGTTGTTCAAAAATTCCTGCTTCATCTGATTGATCTGCGTGAATAATCGCTTCAACCAATTCTTCCTTCAATTGCGGTTTGAGTTGTTTTACTAGTTCGAAAGCCTGCTCAGTATGTTTATCAATAGCCACCCTAATACCCAGACCGAATTCGGCATTGTCTTCAAACAGCGAATTATTCCAGGCCGGGCCACGGCCTTGTGAATTTTTTGCCCAAGGTGTTGTTGGTAAATTGCCACCATAAATTGAGGAACAACCCGTAGCATTAGCAACCACCATTCGATCACCAAATAATTGTGAAGCAAGTTTCAAATATGGGGTTTCACCACATCCGGCACAAGCCCCTGAAAATTCAAACAATGGCTGCATCACCATTGAACCTTTGATTGTCGTAGATTTCAGTAAACGTCGATCATATTCTGGAAGTGATAAAAAATAATCCCAATTCTTCCGTTCCTGCTGTTTCAATGCTTGCTGCGGTGCCATATTAAGTGCCTTGCGACTTGCATTAGATTTATCACGAATGGGACAAATATCAACACACAAGCTGCATCCGGTACAATCTTCAGGAGCAACCTGGTAACTGATTTCCAATCCTTCAGGAAAATCTTTACCCAATAAGGGAGTATGTTTGAATGTTTGTGGTGCTTCTAGTGTTGCCGATGTTGGAAAAATTTTGCTTCGAATGACTGCATGAGGACAAACCATTACACATTTACCGCATTGGGTACATAAATCTGACTCCCATACTGGAATTTCTAGCGCCAAATTACGCTTTTCATATGCGCTAGTACCTAAAGGATAAGTGCCATCTTCTGGAAACACGCTTACTGGGAGTTCATTACCATGGCCCGCTATCAGTTCAGCCGTCACTTTACGAACAAATTCCGGTGCGGAATCAGGAACTGGCGAGTGTAATTCAATTTCACTAGTAATTTGTTGCGGAATTATTACTTCATGAAGATAAGATAACGCCTCATCAATCGCACGAAAATTGAGAGCCACCATACGTTTATTCTTTTTGCCATACGTTTTTTCAACTGCTTGTTTAATAGCTGTGATAGCTTCATGTTTAGGCAGAATACCTGAAATTGCAAAAAAACAAATCTGCATAATAGTATTAATGCGTTTACCCATTCCAGTTTTTTTCGCTACTTCATAAGCATCAATACAGTACATCTTGATACTTTTATCAAGGATGTGTTGCTGGGTTCTTTTTGGCAATGCAGACCATAATTTATCTGGTTCAACAGGTGAATTCAGCAAAAAAACTGAATTTTCTGCCGCCATATCCAGCATGTCATAACGTTCTAAAAATACCGATTGATGGCAGGCAACAAAATTAGCTTCGTCACTTGCAACAAGATAACTTGAATGAATGGGATTTGGACCAAACCGCAAATGTGAAATAGTCACTGCCCCTGACTTTTTTGAGTCGTAAACAAAATAACCTTGTGCATATAAATCGGTATATTCACCGATAATCTTGATACTGTTTTTGTTTGCACTGACTGTCCCATCACTGCCCAGCCCAAAAAATACTCCCTGAAAGACATCATCATGCACATCAGTACGAAATGATCTATCCCAGTCGAGACTAAGATATTCAACATCATCATGAATACCTATCGTGAATGAGTTTTTTTGTTGTGGCAGTTTAAGATGATCAAAAATTGCCTTGACCATTGCTGGCGTAAACTCCTTAGAAGACAATCCATAACGACCACCAATGATTCGTGGCAATTTATCGAATTTACAATCCGATGAATAAAAATATTGACTAACCGCTGTTACTACATCTTTATATAATGGCTCACCATCTGCACCTGGTTCTTTGGTTCTGTCCAACACGGCAATATTGGTACAAGTTACAGGTAATGCTTCGATTAATGCAGTTGCAGAAAATGGCCTAAACAATCTGACTTTTATTGCCCCAACTGACTCACCCTGTCTCACCAGATAATCAACTGTTTCTTCCACAGTTTCAGCACCCGAACCCATTAATATGATCACTCGTTCGGCTTGTGGAGCGCCAATATAATCAAACAGGTGATAATGACGGCCTGTCAATGTTGCAAAACTGTCCATTGCCTTTTGTAGAATATCTGGCATTTTGGTGTAATAAGGATTAACCGATTCCCTCGCCTGGAAATATACATCTGGATTTTGAGAGCTGCCACGTAAAACTGGATGCTCTGGAGATAAACCACGCCCACGATGCGCTTTTACCCAGTCGTCATTCACCATTGCCCGATAAACATCATCAATGGTATTGATTTTGGCAATTTCGTGTGAGGTTCTGAAACCGTCAAAAAAATGCAGAAATGGTAACCGACCTTCTAAGCTGGCAGCAGTTGCCAGCAACGCAAAATCCATAACTTCCTGAGGAGAACAGGAGCAGAGCATGGCAAAACCAGTCATTCTTGCAGCCATCACATCACTGTGATCACCAAATATTGATAATGCCTGGCAAGCCAGTGATCGTGAGGCAATGTGGAAAACGGTTGGAGTTAATTCCCCTGCAATCTTGTACATATTGGGTAGCATCAACATCAAACCTTGTGAAGCGGTAAAAGTTGTCGTTAATGCCCCAGTTTGCAAAGAACCATGAACAGCACCAGCTGCACCAGCTTCTGATTGCATTTCAATAATTTTAGGAATGGTTCCCCAAAGATTGGGTTGCCCCCGAGCCGACCACTCGTCTGCTGCCTCACCCATTGGCGATGCTGGAGTAATGGGATAAATTGCGATAACTTCGTTTAGCTTATGAGCAACGATTGCTGCGGCCTGATTTCCATCTATCATTAACATCTGTTGATTCGTCATTTTAGGCCTCCAAGAAATAACGATAAAACTGTTTTTATGCTCTTTTTATATGCCTTTCATACTTTATGAATATACCCCATTCATTGTACAACCTGAAATAAGAGTTTTATCTAAATTTCTCAAAATGCTGCAAACAATAAATATGTTTTTTTACAAATTTTTTTCTGTGAAATCATTAGCTTCACCCATCGGTTAAACGGGTATTTTTTTTGACAACGGTGGAATCAAGAGCTTGCGCCCTGTGCCGTAATGAAGTCAAGGATTCAAGCGGTATTAATAGCTTAGGAGGTTGTCAGATTAAGGAAGATACTACTGCGGTTGCCTCGCTACCGATAAATGTCAACATAACCGCCTTTTTGGAAACAGACATCGAAAACAACTGCCTTTGTTCACTTCACTGTAAATTTCAAGCTTTGCATCATGCCTGACTAAAACATGTTTAACAATTGCCAAACCTAAACCTGTTCCATTGATTTTGCTCTTCCGCTTAACATCGGCACGATAAAAACGCTCTGTGATTCGAGGAATTTCTTCTTGCGCGATGCCTTCACCCTGATCTTCAACTTCAAAGCATGCACAATTATCAACATCGTACCACCTAACCTTAACCCTTGATTCTGTAGGTGAATATTTCAAGGCATTTTCAATCAGATTACTAAAAGCGCTACGTAACTCATCTGGGTCCCCTTGTAATTTGGCATCACTATCGATCGACAACTTAATTCGCTGCGCTTGTGTTTCCAAGACACTATTTTCTTGGACAATATTTTGTAATAAAGCTGGTATGTCAACACAATCAGTCTGCTTCTCCCTGGTTTCGAGACGTGTCAACATCAACAAATCATCAACCAGAATTTTCATCCGTTCAGTTTGTGTCTCCATTTGCTGAAGTGAACGCGTTAAAATCGGAGAAACTTCTTCCATGTCTTGCAACGTCTCAAGATAACCTTTTAAAACTGTTAAGGGTGTTCTTAATTCATGTGAAACATTAGCAACAAAATCTTTTCGGATGCGTTCCATGTTTTTTAATTGCGTGATATCTTGTGCCAGAAGCAACCTTAGCCCTGATGCGCCGTAAGGAACAATAGCAATTTGTAAAATACTGCTTTCATCAGCAGGTGCAACAATACTGATTTTTTTATCATAATCTTTGGCATTGAAGTATTCGACAAACTTAGGTATCCGAATTAAATTAGTAATACGCTGGCCTTTATCAGACTTTTTTAAGCCCAATACAGTTCTTGCTGATTTATTGAGCCACTCAATCTCTCCCTGCTTGCCTAATACAACAGCCGCATCAGGAAGAGCATTTGTTGATTTACGGAACTGGTCAATCATTCGACCGAGTTTCTTTTTTCTGTTTGCTTCGGATTTTTTAATTTTATACAGGTGATAATAAATATCTTCCCATATTCCTTTTGCCTGAATATTTTTACCTATCTTTCCCGTACTTAACCTTCTCTCCAAGCGGTTAACCTGAATAGTTTGCCAAACCAGCATGCCAACACTGACAAGCAAAAGCCATTCAACAAAATGGCCTGTAAAAATACTGATTATGCTGACTAACGACAAAAGAAAAATGACGAGAGTAATCTCTCTCCACCATCGCGTCATTAATTATTTTCCTGAAAATGAAAACCGATAGCCAAAACCACGAACTGTCTGGATCAGTTCATCAAGCTGGTATTTAGCCAGAATTTTTCTTAATCGCCGAATATGCACGTCTACGGTACGTTCATCAATATAAATATTCCTACCCCATACCTGATCGAGTAACTGGTTACGGCTATAAACTTTATCAGGGTTACTCATAAAAAACTGCATTAACCTGAATTCTGTAGGGCTGACTTCAAGAGGATTATCAGCGATCATTATTTGGTGCTGTTCAACATCAAGGGCCAAATTTCCAAAAACAATTCTTTCCACCCCGAATGATTTATTTGTTCTTCGAACCACTGCTTTTATCCTTGCAATTAATTCTCTGGGGGAAAATGGCTTGGTTATATAATCATCAGCGCCAGTTTCTAATCCCTTGATTTTGTCTTCCTCCTCACCTCTTGCAGTTAATAGTATTATTGGAATAGCATTATAACTATCACTTTTTTTTAGCCTTTTTTCCAGCTCAATGCCACTGATCCCTGGAAGCATCCAATCTAGCAAAATCAAATCAGGAATTTGATCAGATAAACTTTCTATTGCCCGTTCAGCGCAATCAACTGATATTATTTCAAAGCCTCCATTTTCCAACACCATTTCCAGCATTTCCCTGATTGCCTGCTCATCCTCTACAACCAGAATCTTTATTTTCATTACGTGTTGATAACCTTTTCCAACTCTTCACGGCTGATATGCCGGACATCCTTGCCTTTAACCATATAAGTAACATGTTCGCTGATATTACAGGAATGATCTCCAATTCGTTCCAAAGAACGCGCCGTCCAAAGGACATCCAATGCCCGGGTAATATTCCTTGGATCTTCCATCATGCGGGTGATCAGTTGCCTGATGATACTGCCATATTCCCTATCCACCTTTTCATCTTCCATCTTTATTGCAATGACATTATCTGCATCTAACCTGGCAAGACAATCCAGCGAGTTATGCAGCATACCCTTAACCATATCAAGCAAGTGATGAATTTCATGATATTTATCGTGGTAGTATTCTGTTTTTTCCAAAGCCATAGTCATTTTTGCGATCCTGACAGATTCATCGCCGATCCGCTCTAAATCAGTAATAATTTTGAGTGTTGCAATCAGCATTCTCAGGTCAAATGCCGCAGGTTGCCTTCTTGCAAGAATTTCAGTGCATTCCTGATCTATCTCTATTTCCAGACTATCAACCAAATCATCCTTTTGAATAACCTTTTCTGCTTGCTCAAGATTACACTGCATAAATGCCTGGGCAGCCTGTTCAATTTGTTCTTCAACAATGCCACCCATCGTTAAAACCTTATGCCGTATATCTTCCATTTCCTCATTGAATTGACGGGAAATATGTTGGCCAATCTTTTTGTTATCCATTGTTATACCTTTTAACCGTATCTGCCTGTAATGTAATCTTCAGTCTGTTTTTCCTTGGGATTGGTAAACAATTCACTCGTGTTACCAAATTCAATCAGCTTACCCATATACATAAACGCCGTAAAATCAGAAACCCTGGCAGCCTGCTGCATATTATGAGTAACAATAACAATCGTGTACTTTTCTTTTAATTCATTAATGAGTTCTTCAATTTTTAGGGTCGAAATAGGATCAAGTGCAGATGCAGGCTCATCCAATAGCATGACTTCCGGTTGAATAGCAATGGCTCTGGCGATAACTAACCGCTGCTGTTGCCCACCCGACATTCCCAAGGCATTTTCATTCAAACGGTCTTTAACTTCATCCCACAATGCTGCTCCACGAAGTGATTTCTCAACGGTTTCATCAAGAGTTCGACGATCATTGATGCCCTGTATTCTCAGTCCATAGGCAACATTTTCATAAATTGACTTGGGAAACGGATTAGGTTTTTGGAAAACCATTCCAACTCGCCGACGAAGATCGGCAACATTAACCGATTTGTCATAGATATCTTCACCATCCAGAAAAATTTTCCCGTTTATTCTGACAGAATCGACCAAATCATTCATTCGGTTGATACTGCGTAACAAAGTCGATTTACCACAACCACTTGGACCAATATAAGCAGTGACTTTTTTTTTCGGAATATCCATATCAACATCAAACAAAGCCTGCTTTTCGCCATAAAACAAATTGAGCTTGTCTATCTTGATACTTGTTTCCAGCGCCTCTTGCTTTATCTCAACGCCTGATCCTTTTATTGAGCCTATCTTGATGGCATGGGTTTTGAGTTGTTCTGTACTCATCATCGTCATCTTATAAAATAAATGTATTTTTATAACTATTCAGCGTATTGATAGATTCAATATTAGTGACTTATTCCAGAAGACGCCGTAAATACGTCCCTGTAGGCTTGGTTGTGTCATCCATGACACATACACTTCTTCCATAAGCCACTGATATTGAGGTTTTTATCTAAATTAAATACTGAGCAGTACGTATTTTTTAATTTTCCAAAGCACGATATTTTTCACGCAAATGATTCCTGATTCTGATCGCAAAAACATTCAGTCCGATAATAACCAGCACTAATAATAAAGAAGTAGCATAAACCAATGGTCTTGCTGCTTCTACATTTGGACTTTGGAATCCCACATCATAAATATGAAAACCTAAATGCATAAATTTACGCTCCAGATGCAAGAAAGGGAAGTTACCATCCAGCGGTAATGTTGGCGCCATTTTGACCACACCAACCAACATTAACGGTGCAACCTCGCCCGCTGCCCGAGCAACGGCCAAAATCAATCCTGTCATCATCGCAGGACTGGCCATCGGCAATACAGTACGCCATAAGGTTTCTGATTTTGTTGCGCCTAAGGCCAAACTACCCTCACGGATAGATTTAGGAATACGCGCCAAACCTTCTTCTGTAGAAACAATCACAACAGGCAATGTCAATAATGCAAGCGTCAAGGAAGCCCATAATAATCCGGGAGTACCAAAAACCGGCGCAGGTGCTGCCTCTGGGAAAAACAACTGGTCAATATTGCCACCCAGAATATAAACAAAGAAACCCAAACCAAACACCCCATAAACAATAGAAGGCACGCCCGCCAAATTATTAACTGCAATGCGAATAATACGGATGATTAATCCCTGTGAAGCATATTCGCGCATATAAACAGCAGCAATCACGCCAAACGGCGTAACAATAACAGCCATCAACATCACCATCATGATGGTTCCGAAAATGGCTGGAAAGATACCGCCTTCGGTATTGGCTTCACGCGGATCTTCAGAAACAAAATTAAAAAAATTAACGACATACTGCCATGCTTTTTCAACAACATTCATCGCATTCGGCTGTTGCATTAATACCACTTTGGCAACTGGAATCTCTATCTTTTTACCTGTTGCTTCCTTAACCACCAAACTGTCACGCCTGATTTTCTCATGTAACTGACTTAGTTGCTTTTGCAACTCTTGATATGATTTTTTATAAGACGCTTTTTCAGCTGCCAGAGCTTGTTCTTGTGACTTATTCCATTTGCCTTCAAGTTGCAAGCGCCGTTGTTTTAAACGTAATCGCTCTAAGGCATAATTGATTGCGCCAATTTGTTTTTTCTGTAAATGTTCAATTTCATCAAATATTGCCAAAGCGCGCTCGATTCGCTGCTGAGCAACCGGATATGCTTGATCGTCTTCAGCAATGATCTTTCCCTTTTCTTTTGCTGCTATCAAGCGGCCATAAAAGTTACCCCACTCTCTTCTTTCAACAACAATCAAATCTTCGGGATAGCTTTCCTGTTGGATATACTGGCTCTGAATCCAACGAAAATCTGCTCCTGTAATATCACGATTGCCCGTTTTAATTAATCGCTGCTCCAAATATTTGGCATCGTCAGGCAACTTGTATCCTGAAGCTTTTGCTTCCTGAGCAGTCATTCGGTTGACTTCTACCAACTCACCGATAATCATGGTTTGTTGGGAACCATCATCATATTGGTATTCGACAATATCTTTCGGCCAAAAATGTCCCAAGCCTCTTACAGCAATCAAAATCAACAAGCCAACAACCAGAATCAAACTCATACTGACAGCAGCGGCATTCAACCAAACCCAAGGGGAACCGCTTTTAAACCAGGACTTGATCATAATGAACTATATTTTTTTCGTAAATTCTGGCGGACAATTTCAGCCAGAGTATTAAAAATAAAGGTGAATACAAACAATACCAGCGCAGCTAAAAACAACACTCGATAGTGAGTGCTGTCTACCTCAGCTTCCGGCATTTCTACTGCAATGTTAGCCGCCAAGGTTCGCATTCCCTGAAAAATACTAAAATCCATCACCGGCGTGTTGCCTGTGGCCATCAGCACAATCATGGTTTCTCCAATAGCTCGGCCGAATCCAATCATTACTGCAGAAAAAATTCCCGGACTTGCTGTCAACAAGACCACTCTGATCATAGTTTGCCACGGCGTTGCTCCCAATGCCAGGGAACCCACTGTTAAATGTTTTGGGACACTGAAAATTGCATCTTCCGCAATTGAAAAAATAGTTGGAATGACTGCAAACCCCATTGCTAAACCAACTACAAGTGCATTTCTCTGATCGTATCCGATGCCAAATTGGCTCTTCATCCAATACTGTATATTGCCATCGAATAACAGGTCTTCTATTGATGGGCTTATCAAAAACGCCACCCAGGCACTCAATATAATGACTGGAATTAACAAAGCCGCATCCCAGCCATCAGGAATTTTATGTCGGATGGATTTAGGAATAAACTGCCAGCTCCAGGCAAAAATAATCACCCCCATAGGCACAAACATCAACAGCACAAAAATTCCTAACAGATTTTTTTCGACAAAGGGTGCCAACCATAATCCCGCCAAAAATCCCAAAATAACGGTCGGCAAGGCTTCCATAATTTCAATGCTAGGTTTAACTAGTGTTCGCATTTTTGGCGCCATGAAATAAGCCGTATAAATAGCCCCCATTATTGATAGCGGTATCGCCATCAGCATCGCATAAAATGCAGCTTTTAATGTCCCAAACACCAGAGGTGTCAAGCTCATCTTGGGTTCAAAATCATTACTGGATGATGAAGATTGCCAAATATAGTCCGGCTTTGGGTAGCTTTCGTACCAAACCTTCCCCCATAATGATTTCCATGAAACTTCAGGGTGTTCATTTTTAACACTCCAAAAGTGTATTTTGTTATCCTCGGTTTGCATTAAAAATGCATTAGCTCTAGGTGACAAGGTAAGAAAAACGGGCTTTTGTTCACTAACTTGTTCACGAATCAACTCCCTTTCAGCTGTAGTGTGATAAACCCCTGCAACTCCATCCGCATCAATCGCAATAAAACCTTTTCTACGCTGTTCAGGACTGATTGCAACAATTGGTCTTTGCGAAACTTTGAACGATCTTAATTTTTGAAGACTTATCTGACCATGTTCATCTCGGATAATGCTCCATTGCGAGACAATTCCGCTAGAATCACCAATTAACAGTGAAAGCTCTCCAGTTAAAAAAGAAGTTGCAGTAACCTGACTATCTGGCTCTAATACACTCAGCTTTTGTAGTATTTTGGTATTTTCAACATTATTGATATCGACAACTGTAATATCGCCTTGTTTGCCAATTAAATACAGATATTGCTGTCTTTTATCCAACAGAAAATAGCTAATAGTCTCTGCTGGAACATCCAATATCACATCAGTACGTTCAAATTCCCCATCATCGCCAAATAATGATTCTTCTTTAATAAACCGGCTCATCAGAATTTTATTGGCAGAGGTTTTGGCAACCAGTGTTGTCTGATCCTCATTTATTCTTACAGCAATTTGAGTTAAAGCATTTCCCTGCTCATCCAGAATAACCGGTTTAGTTCCGAGAGGATATTCCAAAATTGGAGTAATCGTACGAACATCATCGGAATAACTGGCTTTATAAACCTGTTTTACAACAACTGCGGCACCATTTGACAAGCCATAAACTATATTCCCTTTTGGTAAATTACCATGTGCAAAACTACTTATCTCAAGCTGCTCTGGGATTTTAATTGTGCCAATCTTTACTGGCTTGCCATCTTTTGCCGCAAAAAATACTACTTTTCCTGTCTCTGTAAATCTGGCTGCAATTTCATTCTGTTCTTCCATCGCCAAAAACACTGTTTGTCCCAGGTTTTGTTCAGGAACAGGATATTGATTTAGCGATTTTGCTTCAGCAGATTCAAAAAGAGGAAAAACCACATACAGTAAATAAAAGAAAATCAGAACGATAGCTACAATAACTCCAAGGCCACCTGCTACAACAGCATATTCAGTCATCTTGTCTTTGATCAACCGCCATTTCTGATATTGAGGATTGACTTTTTGCAAGCTGGAGATGTTTGATTGATTGGAATTTACTTCAGTCATAGAAAAAATTTAACCGCTATGTCTGTGATAACAACAGCATTGTTTCACCCTAAAAAAACAGGCTGGAAGTGGAGTCACCTTTTCCAGCCTGCTTTAAATCAGCTTGTTCAAACCCTCATGAGGGATGGATGGGAATGAATAAAGCTGCAATCCTTTGCTGTACATCCTTGTTTAATCCATATTTCTCTTCCTAGTTATTGAATAATAACCTTCAGATCTTTTTCAACCACTTTAGCTGGTAAAGGAATATATCCATCCTTAATTACAATCTGTTGTCCGGTTTGAGACAACACCATTTTTATAAATTCCTGTTCAAGGGGTGGTAAAGATTTATTCGGCTGTTTATTGACATAAATATATAAAAATCTAGCCAAAGGATAGGTTCCGGTAACAGCGTTTTCAGGCGTTGCTTCAATAAATTCACCGCCAGATTTTTTTGCTAAAGGTACTGCTTTAACACCTGAAGTTTTATAACCAATCCCGGAGTAACCAATGCCATTAACGGATGAAGTGACCGATTGAACGACGGAAGCAGAACCAGGCTGTTCATTGACATTATTTTTATAATCACCTTTACACAATGCTTTTTTCTTGAAATAGCCGTAGGTACCCGAAACTGAATTTCGTCCGTAGAGCTGAATTGGTTTATCAGCCCAGGCACCTGCTAATCCAGCCTGTCCCCAGGTGGTAATATCAGAATCATAACCACATTTACGAGTAGAAGAAAAAATTGCATCAACTTGAGGAATAGAAAGCCCTGGAATGGGATTTTCCTTGTTGACATAAACCGCCAAAGCATCAATGGCGACAGGAATTGCAGTGGGCTTATAACCATATTTTTTTTCAAATGCATCCAATTCCTTATCTTTCATTTTACGACTCATTGGACCTAAATTTGAAGTGCCTTCCGTTAACGCCGGTGGCGCTGTTGATGATCCTGCTGCCTGGATCTGGATATTTACATTAGGATAGAGCTTTTTGAACTCTTCCGCCCATAAGGTCATTAAATTTGCCAAGGTATCTGAGCCAACGCTAGATAAATTACCTGATACACCACTCGCTTTTTGATATTCAGGAATCCCCGCATCAACTGTTTGCACAGCTGCTACAGGACTGCTCAACAATACGGTTGATGCTAAACCAACCCCGGTCAACAATGTTTTTATTTTAAGATTCATGGTACCTACTCTGAAAAAATAATTAATACAGAAGTAGTTTGAACGAAAAATATGACAGCTTTATGACAATCTCAAAGAAATGAATTGCGCCAAAACTAGCTCAGGTTTTTCAGTGCTACGGCATCAATAATTTCTATCATTCCACGCCGTAGCAGTATCCATCCTTTTGCCTCGAAAACTTTTAAATGCCGGGATACCACTTCGCGGGCACTACCCAATTCTGAAGCCAACTCCTGATGCGTCTTATTAATTTGCTTTGTATTGTAAGCCAGCAGTAACTTGCTCAGCCTCAAATCTATGGGTGCAAAAACAACTTGCTCTATCCTGTTGATAATGTTGGATAGCCGCGAGGCAAAATTATTGAATACAAACTGCTGAAAGAAAATAGATTCGGACAAACATTGATGAAAAATTTTTCCAGGAATTACAAAAGCGGTCGATTCCTGCTCGGTAACTGCTTCCGCTGGATAAGATTCTCCGCTAAGCAAACAGGACGTAGTCAATACACATGAATCGCCTGGCAAAACATGGTAAAGCAACACTTCCCGACCATTTTCAGCAATTAATTGTGCTTTAATATTACCCGCGAGCATCAGAAGATAATTTTCACAAGATCCGCCCGGATAAAAAACCTGTTGTCCGGCAGGAATTACAACTTTTTTGGCTGCTGCTATTAATTGTTTAACACAAGGATCTTTGCATTGAAAAAAACTCGGGAAATGCTTTTCCCAGAGCTGTTCATTTTCTGCCATTTTTTTTCACATATTTTTTTCGTTCGCTGATAATGATAAGAGTTATCAATATTATACTTCGCGCGGTCACGGATGCGGAATTTATAGCGCACTGATTTTTGTCGAGAGCAAGGCACTAAAGCAGGCGCATAGCAAGCTACGCAACTGTTTTAGTAACGCAGCTATCGGCAAATACTCAGTCGTTAGAAATCCGTAGTCATGACCGCGCGAAGTATAGCTACCACTATAACGAAAAAAATATTCAGGGCAAGTTTTCAGTAATCTCGCTTACAAAGTCTTAGCAATATCCACATCTGTTTTTTCCAAAATGGCGCGGCGTAATTTTTCTGCCTCGGCGGCACGCTGGATTAAATCTGGTTTTGGTACATGTTTACCTTTAAATCTTTTAATTCCGCCAGTTTTCTTTTCATTCACAACATCCACGATTGTCTTCCAGCCAATCTGTTTAGCATCCTGGGCAAATGCAAAAACAAGTGCCAAATCACAAATATTATTGATTAAACGAGGTACGCCAGCACTGTAATAAAAAATGGCTGCGCAAGCTGATTTTCTGAATATCGGATCTTCAACACCTGCAACTTTCAGACGATAAACAATATAACTTTCTGTTTCCTCAAAACTAAGCGGATTGAGATGATATTCAACAGAAATTCTTTGCGCAAACTGGACTAATTCCGGCCGATTAAGTTTGTCGACCAGTTCAGGCTGTCCAACCAGAACCAATTGCAGCATAATTTCTTGATTGGTATTAATATTGGACAGCAACCTTAATTCTTCCAAGGTCTGAATATCCATATTCTGCGCTTCATCAACAATTAACACGACCCGTTTATTTTCCTGGTTTTTTTTGGTGATAAAATCAACAAATTTCTGATATCGCTCAGCTTTGTGACTAGTATCATTCCTGATATTATACGCACCTAAAATCCAGGTTAATAAATCGCCAAAAGTACTATGTGTGTTGGTAATCAAGCCAACTTCACATTGCTCCATATAATTACTGAGCAAACTCCGGATTAATGTGGTTTTCCCAGAACCAATTTCCCCCGTTATGACTGTGAAACCGGCCTGACTCATGAGCCCATACTGAAGCGTTGTTAAAGCTTTTTTATGCTTGGGGCTCAGGAATAAAAATTCCGGATCCGGTATCAGGGAAAATGGCTTTTTCGCCATTCCAAAAAATTCGGTGTACATGATTATTTAATCTTGAATGACTTTGTCATCTTCCTGGGTAACTGATTTGAATTTTTCAAAAGGTCTTAGCTGGCACTGCAAAAGATTATTTCAGCCGCAGAATCTTTATTTAAGTATAGTCAAGGAATTTGAAAATGCAGGAAAAACCGGTATCAAGACAAACAAAAAAGCCTGTCAAGTGACAGGCTTTCAGTATTACAGTATTTCATTTTTTCCGCAAATACGAAAAAAATAGATAGCGTTAATTTTTTGATTTATCAACAATTTTATTGGCGCTGATCCAAGGCATCATGCCTCGTAATTTTTCGCCGACTTGCTCAATAGGGTGTTCTGCAATCAATCGGCGTTGCGAGGTCATTTCTGGATAGCCCGTCATTCCTTCCATAACAAAACGCTTGGCATAATCACCTTTTTGAATATTTTTCAGTGCCTCTTGCATGGCCTTGCGGCTTTCTTCGTTAATAACTTTAGGGCCAGTGACATATTCACCATATTCGGCATTATTTGAAATTGAATAATTCATGTTGGCAATACCGCCCTCATACATTAAATCAACAATCAATTTCAATTCATGCAAGCATTCAAAATAAGCCATCTCCGGAGCATAACCAGCTTCAGTCAGGGTTTCAAAACCTGCCTTAACCAATTCAACAGCTCCTCCACATAATACAGCCTGTTCGCCAAACAAGTCAGTTTCAGTTTCATCGCGGAAAGTCGTTTCAATAATACCGGATCGGCCACCGCCAATTGCAGAAGCATACGATAAACAAATTTCTTTTGCAGTTCCTGACGCATCCTGATGAATAGCAATCAAATCGGGAATACCGCCACCACGAGTAAATTCCGAACGGACAGTATGCCCAGGTGCTTTCGGTGCAATCATAATGACATCCAGGTCTGCGCGTGGAACAATCTGGTTGTATAAAATCGAAAAACCATGGGCAAAAGCCAAGGCTGAACCTTGTTCAATGTTGGGTTCAATTTCAGCTTTATAAAGCTGCGACTGAAACTCATCAGGCGTCAAAATCATCACGACATCTGCACCAGCGACCGCTTCCGGCACCTCTTTTACGGTAAGACCGGTTGCCTGGGCTTTTGCAACAGAAGTTGAACCAGCTCTTAGACCGACGACAACGTCAACGCCAGAATCTTTTAAATTGTTTGCATGAGCATGGCCTTGAGAACCGTACCCAATAATGGCCACCTTTTTACCTTTTATGATTGAAAGGTCAGCATCTTTGTCGTAATAAACTTGCATGAGTGTTCCTGTTTGTAAATCGAAAGTAAGAAAAATAGTTTAAATATGTAATGAAGTATTATAACCTTAAGCCGTTTTCTCCGCGTGAAATACCAGTCGGACCCGAACGAACCACTTCAATAATGCTACCATCGTCTATAGCAGCAATAAATGCGTCCAGTTTATCTGAAGGACCGGTAATTTCAACAACATAACTATTAGCAGCCACATCGATAATCTTACCCCGGAAAATATCAGACATCCTTTTGATTTCCTCCCGCGTTTCATCAGTTGTCTTGATTTTGATCATCATCAGTTCCCGCTCAATATGAACCGCTTCAGCCAAATCAATTAATTTGACAACATCAATCAATTTATTGAGTTGCTTGGTAATCTGTTCGATAATATTCTCATCGCCCCAAGTCACCAAGGTCATCCGGGAAAGAGTCTCATCTTCAGTCGGTGCAACAGTCAATGATTCTATATTGTAACCTCTAGCAGAAAATAAACCCGCCACTCTGGATAATGCCCCCGATTCGTTTTCAATAAGAATGGAAATAATATGCCTCATTATGCCAACTCCCTGTCCACCGGCGTTCCAGGCGGAACTCGCAATCTCATCTCATGATGGGCTTTTCCTGCCTCAATCATCGGATAAACATTTTCTGTTCTGTCAGTCATGAAATCCATAAAAACGGTTCGATCCTTCATGGCAAAAGCCTCTTCAAATGCCGACCGAACATCTTCAGGTTTTTCAATACGCATACCGACATGACCATAAGCTTCAGCTAATTGCACAAAATCCGGGATTGTATCCATGTAGGAATGGGAATAGCGGCTTTCATAAGTAAATTCCTGCCATTGTCTAACCATTCCCATATATCGGTTATTAAGATTGACAATTTTTACCGGTGTCTTATATTGCAAAGCCGTTGATAATTCTTGAATACACATTTGGATGCTGGCTTCCCCTGTTACACAGGCCACATCCGATTTTGGATGAGCAAGCTTAACACCTATCGCAGCGGGCAAACCAAAACCCATAGTTCCAAGGCCGCCAGAATTAATCCAACGTCGAGGTTTATCGAAGTGATAAAACTGAGCGGCATACATCTGATGTTGGCCGACATCAGAAGTAACAAAAGCATTGCCCTTAGTCACTTCATATAATTGCTCGATCACATATTGGGGCTTGATTAAATCACTATTCCTGTCATAGGCCAGACTATCAAGTGCCTGCCATTTTGCAATCTGTTCCCACCATTTGGCAAGAGCTTTTTTGTCAGGGCGTTTTTCATCTTCATTGATCATTTCGATCATGGTTTCTAAAACTGGCTTCACCTCACCGACAATGGGCACATCAACCATTACATTTTTAGCAATCGAAGCAGGATCGACATCAATATGGATGATTTTTGCGTAAGGACAAAACTCATCAAGTTTTCCCGTTACCCGGTCATCAAAACGTGCGCCAATAGCAATAATAACATCGCTCTCATGCATGGACATATTTGCCTCATAAGTTCCATGCATCCCCAGCATGCCAACAAACTGCTTATCAGTTGCAGGATATGCTCCAAGCCCCATTAAGGTATTGGTTATGGGATAACCTAAAAGACGGGTAAATTCAATCAGCTGCTTATGCGCTTCGCCAAGGATGACGCCACCACCCGAATAAATCATCGGTTTTTTTGCGGACAACAACAAATCTACCGCCTTCCTAATCTGTTTCTTATGTCCCTTAACAACCGGATTATAGGAACGCATTGAAACCTTACGCGGATATTTATAAGGAACCTTAATATTTGGATCAGTAATATCTTTGGGGATATCAATAACAACGGGGCCAGGGCGCCCTGTAGTTGCCACATGAAAAGCTTTTTTAACAGTCTCGGCAAGCTTAGTTACGTCCTTGACCAAAAAATTATGCTTCACACAAGGTCGGGTTATCCCAACCATATCAACTTCCTGAAATGCATCGCTGCCAATCACCGGGGTTGGAACCTGACCGGAAATAACTACCATCGGAATTGAATCAAGATGGGCAGTGGCAATCCCGGTCACTGCATTGGTTGCGCCTGGTCCTGAAGTCACCAACACTACGCCCGGCTTCCCGGTAGCGCGCGCATAACCATCTGCCGCATGAGTGGCGCCTTGTTCATGGCGCACCAAAATATGCTTAATGTCCTGTTGATGAAAAAGCGCATCGTACAAATGTAAAACTGCCCCCCCGGGATAACCGAAAAGAAATTCTACGCCTTCATCTTTAAGACTCTGGACCAAAATTTGTGCGCCGTTTAGCTCCACAACATTACCCTCAATTTATGTGTTAAATCCATAGATTTAAAAAACTTCTGTAAAATCGACCAAATTACTTGGTTTTATTTTAGAAAAAGGTTAAATATACTACTAGGTTTGAGTATTTTCTTCAATACTCAAACTTTATAAGCACACATCATTTATCATGAAATTACCAGGCCATGCATGATCTTTCACCAGCAACAAAATTAAAAAACCTGCTTGATCGACCTGAACTCTTAATTTTCCCAGGTTGTCATGATGCAATTTCAGCAAAACTCTGCGAACAAGCGGGCTTTGATAGCGCCTTCATGAGTGGCTTTGCTGTCTCGGCTTCCCGTCTGGCCCAACCAGACACCGGATTGATTTCCTATGCAGAACTGCTTGATCAAGGCAGAAACATTTGTAACGCAGTTTCAATTCCCGTTTGGGGGGATGGCGACACAGGATTTGGTAACGCAATTAACATAAAACGCACAGTACAAGGGTACGCGCAAGCTGGTTTTGCTTGCATTATGCTGGAAGATCAAGCAGCCCCCAAACGTTGCGGCCACACTAAAGGAAAATCCGTTGTAGAACGAGAAGAAGCCTTCCTTCGTATTCAGGCCGCTGTTGATGCACGAAATGAAGGCGCCGATATTCTGATTATGGCACGAACTGACGCCAGAGCCACGCATAGTCTCGAAGAAGCCATATATCGAGCCAATGTTTTTCATGAAATTGGCGCAGATATTACCTTTCTCGAAGCCCCGGAAAGTATGGAGGAAATGCAACAATACTGTAATTCCGTACCTGGCTACAAATTTGCCAATCTCATTGAACATGGAAAAACTCCCATTCTTTCCAAACATCAGCTCACTGAATTGGGTTATAAAATTGCAGTTTACCCCTTAACTTTGCTTAATGTTTCGATCCTCGCCATGCAAACAGCA
>CAZGYJ010000021.1:0-3265 GCA_964530345.1 uncultured Methylomonas sp. | reverse complement strand
TGCAGTTTACCCCTTAACTTTGCTTAATGTTTCGATCCTCGCCATGCAAACAGCACTGAACGCCTTAAAAAATGGCGAGAAACCCAACCCCGTGCTTGACTTTGGCGAACTCACCAAAGCGGTTGGTTTTCAAGATTATTACCGAGAAGAACAACGTTATACTGATACTTCCACTTCATAACCGGCAAACTTGCGAATATTAATAACTCCGGAATCGAGCAGTAAATATTGACCTTTAATCCCTTCCAACACTCCTGAGACCTCATCAATTTTATCAAGATTGAATGATTTAACCTTTTTCGGATAGGCATGAACTGGATATTCAATTTCAACCATTGACTCATCCCGCAAAATTTCAATCGCAGAATCGCCAAATTTCTCACTGATTGCAGTAATTTCCCCACTACATTCATTTAATAATTCATCTCTTTTGACTGACAAATCAACATCGATCTGGATGTTTTTTAACATTTTTTGCCAACTGGTTTTATCACTGACATGCTTGGCTAATTCAATTTCCACCAAACCCGAAATTAATCGTGATTGAACCTTCATGATTGGTAATGCCTGGACGGCTCCCTGATCAATCCAACGGGTAGGAATTTGCGATTCTCGAGTAATCCCCACTTTGATCCCTGAAGAATTAGCCAAATACACATAATGTGGCTGAAAACATTGCTCCAACCCCCATTCCGGCTCTCTGCAAGTTCCTTTGTGATAATGACATCGCTCCGGCCTGACGATACACATATCGCAGCGAGCTAAAGAAATAAAACACGGATAGCAGTAGCCCTGATTAAAGCTTTTACTGGTTTTTCTTCCACAGTAAATACAATAAATATTTCCGGTGTATTTCAACTTAATGGATTTCCCTATCACAGGGTTTAAATCGACCAGCTGATCCGATAAAGGTAACTTATATGTTACTGGCGAGTCCAGTGATACCTGCATTTTTCTTAATTGACCCTGCATAACTGTCATAAAATAAATTCAAAAAGAAGCTATAATGTCACGAATCATGATTTTGCACAAAAGAGGAACCAGATGCCTTTAATGGATGTCAGCCCGGGTATAGCAGTCCCCGAAGATATAAATGTCGTTATTGAAATCCCTGCTTACAGTGATCCAGTTAAATATGAAATTGACAAAGACACAGGCGCTTTGTTTGTAGACCGGTTTATGGGAACATCAATGCAGTATCCAACCAACTACGGATATCTGCCACACAGCCTCTCGGAAGATGGCGACCCTGTAGATGTTTTAGTCATTTCATCTTCGCCTATTTTAAGTCGCGCAGTAGTACGCTGCCGTCCTATCGGGCTTTTAACAATGGTTGATGAGTCTGGACCTGACCCAAAAATACTGGCCGTGCCGGTAAATAAATTAACGCCATTTTTCAATAGAGTACAAACATATCGAGACATTGCCGAAGATAGGCTGGCCCGAATTGTGCATTTTTTTGAGCATTATAAAGACCTGGAAGAAGGCAAATGGGTAAAAGTTGAAGGCTGGAAAGGCCCCAAAGAAGCCAAGGACGAAATTCTTGAAAGTATTGGCCGCTATGAGGCTCTTGAAACAAAACCCCAGTTTTGATCCAATTACTACCGAAAAGCAAAAGGTCTGGCCAAGGGCTCGCCAATAAAAACCCCTTGACCAGGCCAGGCGACACTTTTCCAGTAGGCTTCAATCAAGGAATTTCCTCTCAGATAAAAATGCATCAGCACGGCTGGATTTGAAAATTTCTGCACAAAATTACAAGGCTCAACCACCGTACCATAACTGCCTGTCGCCCCTGCTTTTAGCCACTCAAGGATACTCATTTGTTTGCCTCCAGATAACACCCCGCCCGTCGAGGTTAAATGGTCAGCAACAGCTCCAGGTAAAAAGGTATTGGTTGCAATTTTGGGTACATGCGTTAAACCGGTAAAATAAAACATTACGTCCGTTTTATTTTCAATATAGTCTTGCTCCAGATAGTAAACAGGCCACAATCCTTTAAACATCAATGCTGTTTTAAAAAAAATTTTACCTCTGCTACTGCGATGTTTATCCGATGTCACCAACAAATAAGCACTCCCTTCTGGATTGGTAAAATCAGAAGCAATACCGCGATCAATTAATGCCTTGACTTCAGCAAAACTTTTCCCAGCCAGCATCATGGTTGGCCGCCAATTTAACTTGGTGAATGGCTTGTCTGTCATAGAGTTAAAATACGGACTACTTAATGTTGGTTTGCAGCCTTTGGCACAAAATGACTCATTGTAACCAGCAGCAAAAGCGGTGGTAATAGACATACAACCAACTCGATAAGGTAACATCCAGGTCAATGCATAAGCTTGAACATGCGCTGGAGTTTTCTTATCCACCAGCTTTTTTATCCGTTTAAACTGATCTTTAGACATCGTTTTTTGACCAGGATTAAAGCTAATATGGATTATTTGGTTATTGGGTATATTCCTTCGCTTTTGATAATACCTTCCAATTTTCACACTTAGCAGATCTGCATCATTAACGATAACAGCCAAATCTTTATTGGTTAAAGATGGCAGGGGCATATAGATCAACGGCACTTGAGACCATGCCAGCGTATTCCATGCAAAGATAAAAACCAGAATGATTCTACTTCTGGAAATAAAAAAACTGAGTATTTTAGTTAGCAAATTAGTCCTTTTTCTGCAAATATCCATTGGTGTTTTCAGTAATCCAACGCTCTTCATTAGTAGTAAGCGTTTCCTTTTTCCAAAACGGAGCTTTGGACTTGAGCGCCTCTATTATGTAACGACAAACATCCAAAGCATCGCCACGATGAGAGGCCCAGACAGCTACCAATACAATGGCTTGATCCGGGACAATCAGGCCCACCCTATGCGCCACCAAAGCATCATAAAACTGCCATTGCTGCCGGGCTTCAACAATAAATTTCTCTAATTGTCTTTCTGTCATCCCAGGATAATATTCCAGGATCATGGATGCAACATTCTGTCCATCACTAAAATCTCGCATGGTACCTATAAATATACTGGTTGCACCATATTTCCCAGCCATATCAGTCAATTGCTCTTGATAGCTTTGAATTTCTGCAAAAGGGTCGAAAACTTCATTATAAATTCTGATACTCATAAGCTTATCTTAACCGAAAATTATCGTACCCTAATATGGAAGACACCCAAAAACATAGCGTAATCGTAACTATTCAGCGTATTTATAGATTCAATATCAGTGACTTATTCCAGAAGACGCCGTAAATACGTCCCTGTAGGCTTGA
>CAZGYJ010000020.1:0-26971 GCA_964530345.1 uncultured Methylomonas sp. | reverse complement strand
CCCAGCTAAGAGTCTGGCCTGGTGCAGGTTGGCGATTTCCTTTACGATAGCAAGGCCTAAACCACATCCATTTCCAGTACTCCCGGGAATTCGATAAAATCGTTCAAAAACCCTGTCATATTCGGTGTTTTCGATTCCTGGCCCATCATCTTCAATAATAAAGGTGGGCACAGGCTGATCAAATAGCTTTACTGCTATGTTGCCGTTCTTTTTACCATATTTGATGGCGTTGTCCAATAAGTTATTGATTAATTCGGTGAGCAAGATTGGGTCGCCATAAATTAATACAGATAGATTGGCACTTTCAAAGCTCAATTCAATATTTTTCTTCAAGGCGTTGGGAACCCATTCCATACTCACCTCTTTGGCTAGACTTTGCAGGTCAATTAGCTCAAAATTATGTGTGCCTTCAATGGGGCCCGAGCGAGCCAATATCAGTAATTGTGCAATAATATGGGACGTTTTATCAGCGCTTTTTTGTATCTGAAATAATGCCGGCTGGATGTTATCGATATTTTTTTCACGTTGGGCGCGTTCCGCTTGTAGTTTTAAGCCAGCCAGAGGTGTGCGGAGTTGGTGGGCCGCATTGGCAATGAATCTTTGTTGAGCCGTTATTGCAGAGGATAGCTTATCCAGTAAAGTATTGATAGTATCAGTTAATATTTTAACTTCAGCAAAAACATGACTTTCAGGAATTGGATTTAAATCATTTGGCGAGCGTTTTGAAATTTCTTTAGACAGCCGGTTCAATGGTCTCAAACCTCGGCTGACACCTTTGAAAAGATATGTACTGATTAACAGGGTTAACAAAAACTGCGGGATCAGGTCGGCCAATAAAATTTCAAAGGTCATTAGTCGGCGCTTGTTTAATGTTTCCGCAACATGAATAGATACATTTTCTGGCAAATTCTTTGATGTTTGTATGGAAACCATGCGAATCGTTTTGCCATTGATGAAGGAATCTGAAAAAACCGGCTGTTTTGATCCAGGAGCCAGAGCCATGGTTTTTAACGTGGGTTGATTGCTTTTTAGTAAACCGCTTGTTTCGGAAATAATTTTGAAAAAAGTGCTATCAATATTATCCCAGGTAAAGATTTCAAGTGCGGCATCGGGCAACTCAACAGATATCTTGTTACCATCTTTTTTTACTTCTTGGGCTAACGAATATGCAGAATCAAGAAGCCACCGATCGTAAGTCAAATTGACATAATGAAGAGCGATATAGTAAGACAAGATCGTTTCTATGAAAATGAAAACTATTAGAGGGAGGATTAAACGAACAACAATAGTGCGTTTTAAGCTGGGGGGGTTAGCCATGATTTTCGTTTTCCAAAAGATATCCAAGCCCCCTGATGGTTCTGATATTGGCATCAAAAGGTTTGATTTTTTTTCTGACGCGATGAATGTATACTTCAATCGCATTGTCTGCCAGCGCTTCACCTTCGCAAGATAAGCGTTGGGCGATACGGTCTTTGCAAACCACCTTGCCAGCTTGAAGCAGTAAAATTTCTAAAACCGCTGATTCTCTTGAGGACAATGAGAGAAATTCACCATCAGCCAGGATTTGGTGATTACAGGTATCCAGATGTAAACGTCCAATTTCTATGATATGACTAAAACCACCATAACAGCGCCGAATCAAGGCCTGTAGTCGAACCTCCAGTTCTTTAAGATCAAATGGTTTGGTCATGTAGTCATCTGCTCCCTGACGAATACCTTCTATTCGAGTGTTCAAGTCATCACGGGCAGTTAAAATCAAAATTGGTAGAGAAACTTTTTGACTTCGGAATTGGCGCAACAATCGTAATCCATCCATATCAGGTAATCCCAGATCCAAAATCACAAGATCAAACTCCTGAACATTTAATAAATGTTTCGCTAAAGACGCTGTTGCTACACTGGAAACACGATAACCAACGTTAGAAAGTGTATGAATAAGGCCATCGGCAAGAACTTCGTCATCTTCTATTAACAGAATATTCATTATTGCTTGAAAGGTTATTGAAAGCTTTGAAACATATAATACAGTCAACGATAGTAAATGGGACTAGATAAGCAGAAAAATGTTTAATGAAAATTGCACTATTGGTTTTTGATGGGATTATGATTGCTAGATTTCCTGTTACGTCGAAATTGATAGCTGATTCTTGGCAGAAACGGATTCGCCGTAATGCTTCCAATTATGGGCATGTCAGTGTTTTTCTCACAATGTGCAAAAAAATGGTGCAAAATTCTAAGCTAAATCTTGATTTTCTTTTCAGAGCATTGTTTCTGAGAAAAAGCGGTTCAGCTCTGGAAAATTTTAAAGGTTGGCTGTGTTTGAATCTGTTATGGGGAGCGATTTTTCCATCATTAGGCGGTGAAATATATTGGCAAATGTCTAAATAAATTTGTCTTCAATATTTTTTAAATTAATTCACGCCTGAATCTGTGATTTTAATGTGGATGGCGGGGGCAAGACATTGGTTTAGCACGGGATTTGAAAAAATCTTAGCTTCACCGTTAGGTTATGCGGGCTTTTTAACCCGTGATGAATCAATAACTTGCTGCCTGTTCCATAGTGAAGGCACAGTTTCAGGTCACAGTAATAAAATTGAGGTTGTTTCAATGGGCGTGATTTTTGGCATAGTAAATATAATAATAGCCATCTGGTTTTATGCAACGGCTGCTTCTGTCGGGAAACGGACATTTATGTGGGCTGTGATAGGTGCGTTGTCTTTTCTCGTTATTAAATTTTTTGGATATTCCATGATTGCTTTTATCCAGGAGTCTTCTGTAGATGCAAGTCTGGATAATTTAATGGAAAAAGGCTATGTCCCTTCTGAAAGATCTGATGATGCTATCGTTAAGGAATCGGCAGATGAGCAGAGTTCGGCATTGGGTATTATTTATGAATTTTTCCCTCTGTTAGTGGCATTATTGGGAGTGGCGTATATTCGAGCTAAATTTATTTTAAAGATGGGTTTTATCGATTCATTAAAGCACAAAACACCTTTGATGCTTGTTACTTCAGAAGAAGCAAATGACGAGATTTACGATACCAGCAAGGGATTTTCAAAATTTTTGAGTGGTTTGTTTCGTTCGAACAAGAAATCAAAAAGTAGCTAAGCCAGGAATAAGGCTTAAATAAACCCTTGGTTTCAGGAATAAAATATGGAGATTTTATTATCGTCAACTGTATGGTGAGTAACTTGGTAATTAGTTGATTATATGGGTAATAGCCTGCATATGAATGATCATTTTATCTTTGCAAGTAGTGTTTCATTATTTTTGTTAGGTGCTGCATTTATGATTATGTCAGTTTCTAACGATAGTGAGACCATGCACAGTATAAAAAGCATTCAGGAAGCAGACGTTATTGATGCTAGCGAACAGCATGATAAAGAAAATGCAGCGTTTAACAGGCGTTTTATTAATATTGCAGTATTGGAGGCTCAGAAAATTGCTCCGGGCGGAAAAATATTGAGACTATAAAAAATGATCGCTTGGCCTTATGTTCTCCAAATCACCAAGATTCATGCATCAAGCAATATGGTCGTTGCTATCTTGAATATTCCTAGCGGGTAAACATAGTTCATAAACTCGCGTCTTAACTTATGCCAAAAATAATCTGACAACCTCCTTGAGGGATAGTTGTATTGGAATAATTCAGAAAAATACCATTTTTAATAGGTTTTTTAAGGTAATATGGATAATAATCTTAAAATAAGGCGTTAATTGTAAGTCTGTTAAAAAATTTTAGTCAGATTGAATTTTTAAATCCTGTATTACTCAAAACGATTGAACATAATGTTTCAATAAACCTCAAGATGTGCTTATTAAACGAGATTTATATTTCGCCCGTGTCACTAACTTATTACCTTCATGGATCATTTTCTAATCTTACTCTCCCTTTCTTTTACTACTGCCGGGCAACTGTTACAGAAAATTGCAGCAACAAAAGCTGCTTTGATGAGTCCGGAAATTCATTTCCTGAAACGACTATTAATCCAGTATGAAACCTGGTGGGCTTTTGCTAGTCTCGCTGTAGGGACAGTTCTGTGGTTAGTTATTTTGTATTGCATGGAAGTCAGCAAAGCTTTTCCTTTTTTAAGTATTGGGCTTGTTTTGGTGATCCTGGTTTCTCGCTATCACCTAAAAGAAATAATATCTGATAAGCGCTGGATCGGATTGGGGCTGATTGGCACAGGTGTTTTTCTAATTTCCCAGTCATGAATCAAAAAGGTTCGTCTGTCGGGATGATATTCATCGGTATCAGTATTTTGTTGTCTGCAATTGCCCAGTTATTAATGAAAGCAGGCATGCTGGTTTTGCGTGAAGAAAATATCATTTTAGTTTTTCCGCCAACATTTGATGAGGTCGTATTGCTGATTCCTGCAATGACATGGGTATTTGGCGGGTTAGTCTGTTACAGTGTCTCTGTGTTTTGCTGGATGAGGGCGCTCGCACAGCATGAATTGAGTTTGGCATATCCATTGTTGAGCTTAAGTTATGCATTGGTTTACATTGGTGCAGTTGTCTGGCCCCGCTTAAACGAAACAGTGTCGATAACCAGAATAGTTGGTATTTTCTTTATTTTTCTAGGTGTGTTGGTGGTGGCAAGGTCGGGGCAAAAACAAGTTTAATGAAATTGGCCCAGTGGGCGCATTGGATCAATATAGCAAAGTACGAAAGAGGGGGCTGTTGATTGAACTTGATGGTTACCTAGAGCTTGAGAATATTCTGAAGGCTGAAGGTACTGAAATTTAAATCTACCCTTCGTATTTGATAATGCCGAGTTTGGGGTGCGCCAGTTTTTGTGAAAGGTATATCGCTTGGTAAATTTTCTCGGACGGCAAGAAGCAGTAACTGTTCTACGTTTTGATTTTTGCCGCAGGCAATTTCTAACAATTTATGCTTTTTAATTCTTACACCTATATTTTCTTTTTTCTACCCGCTGTTTTTTCAATCTACTTTTATTTAAACAAGCAACGGCTAACGACGGCCAGTCAAGGGGTTTTGTTTGTTGCTTCGATAGTTTTTTACTGTTGGTGGAAAATAGAATATTTACCATTAATTTTAGGATCCATCTTGGTAAACTTTTATTTAGGGGTAAGTCTGGCAAAGCAAAATGTCCATGGAAAAATTACTAGTAAGTCGTTGTTGATTTTTGGCGTCACTCTTAATCTTGTCTTACTTGGTTTTTATAAATACACAGATTTTTTTATTGAAAATGTTAATAGCGCGTTCAATCAGTCGATTCCTTTACTTGATTTAACATTACCGCTGGCCATATCTTTTTTCACTTTTCAACAAATAGCTTATTTGGTAGACAGCTATCGAGGTGAAACTCGGGATTATAATCTCCTGCATTATGCTGTCTTTGTTACTTTCTTTCCTCAGTTAATAGCCGGCCCCATCGTGCATCATAAAGAAATGATGCCTCAGTTCGATAATTCACGAAATAGGATTATCAATGCTAAAAATATTTCGCGTGGCTTGTTTGTTTTTACAGTTGGCTTATTTAAAAAAGTGGTTATAGCCGATACTTTCGCTATTTGGGCGACCAGTGGTTTTGATGAAGCGGTAACGCTAAATTTTGTAGATGCCTGGATAACCAGCCTGTCTTATACCTTGCAGCTTTATTATGATTTTAGCGGATACACAGAAATGGCCATTGGTGCTGCTTTATTATTCAATATAAAATTGCCCAATAATTTTAATTCGCCTTATCGAGCCTTAGATATTCAGGATTTTTGGCGGCGTTGGCATATTACCCTGTCACGTTTTTTAAAGGAATACGTTTACTTTCCGCTGGGCGGAAATCGAGAAGGCAAGTTTAGAACTTATGTGAATTTAATGGCTACATTTGTTCTGGGTGGTTTATGGCATGGCGCGGGTTGGACATTTATTTTCTGGGGTTTTTTGCATGGAGCGGCCATCATTTTTCATAGGATGTGGCGGGCAATGGGGTTTAGATGCCATCGTTTCTTTGCCTGGTTAATAACCTTTAATTTTGTCAATCTGACCTGGGTGTTTTTCAGGGCTGAAAGCTGGGCTGATGCAATTAAAGTATTACGCGGTATGTTTGGTTTAGAAGGTATTGTCTTACCGCCAATTTTTGCTGAAGTCTTCTCATCGCTGTCCAAAACGGGAGTCAGGTTCAGTCAGGATTTTCTAACTATAAGTCCAGTGCATGATAGATTTATTTTGATCCTGAGCGGTGTGTTAGTTGTACTCTTGTTGATAAAATGGTGGTTAGGACGATTTTCATTTAAGGCTAATTTGGCAGTTTCTATGGCGAATAGTTTTCTGTTTGTAGTGTCAATAATTTTCTTGGTTAGAGAATCCCCGTTTCTTTATTTTGGCTTCTAATTTAAGAATGCAACATCGCACTTATATTAAAAGTACGATTCTTTTTGCCATATTTTTTTACGGGCTGGTCATACTGGTTTTGTATCAGGTAGAAGGCAGGTTTCATTTGCCGGTTTATAATCATGCTTCCTTGGATAGCAAATTATTTTTTTTAAAACATCATGCCGAAATTGAATCTGCAGACACAATCATTATTGGTTCATCAATGGCATTGAATAATGTCAATGGTGTGTTACTGGAAGACTCGTCAGTTATTGTGGATAAGGTAGTTAATTTATCGGCATGGAGTATGAAATGTTCTTATTTTTTGCCAATAGTAAAAGGTATTGTTCGATACGGAAATGTAAAAAGAGTCATCTATCCGGCACAATATTTCGATTTTACCCCGGGTCAGGAGGCTGAGGGTATCAATTCGGAAACTGCATTTGGTTATCTTAGTCACAATCCAGTCGATACATTTCTTTATGTATTGAGGTCTTCAAAAAATCTGATCAATTTAATTGATCAATTTCAAGACTGGCATTATTTTACTGACCCTAAAACTTATGCTTATCTGGTTTATGACCGAACCGGAGGTAACCAATTAGATATTAATCAAGATACTGCAAATCCGCATCGATGGGGAGAAATTGATAGTTATACCTTGGCGCCTTTTAAAAAAGAATCTTTAAATTGTTTGCAAAAGCTGGCAGATATGTCACAGGAGCATCAATTTGATCTGATTTTTATCGTACAACCATTTAGAAAAACAGTAGTATCAGCCAATCCTGAACTTAAAAATATTATGATTGAGTTCGATAAGCAAACCAAAAATATATTGAAATTTAATAATACTTATCATATCAATGCGCATAACTTACTGAATTTGGATGATTCACATTTTGCTGATAAGTCGCATTTGAACATCAAGGGGGCGAATGTTAAGACTAGGAAGTTAGCTGAAATTATTCGCAATATTGATTCGCCTTAGCTTTTTTTGGTGTTATTCCCAATCAGCTAAAACTATTTTTCCTATTGTGTGTCCTCGTTCAATTTGCGTATGTGCTTTTCTGAGGTTTTCTGCATTTATTGGTTGAATAAGTTGGGCAATAGTAGTAACAAGCTCGCCTTTATCTACAAGATCTGCGATTTTATTCAACAGACGTTGTTGCTCAATCATATCAGGAGTTTTGTACATTGGCCGGGTAAACATAAATTCCCAGATAAATGCAACGCTTTTGCTTTTTAATAAGCCAAGATTTACATTTGAAGTTTCAACAATCGAACAAATTCGGCCTTGCGGTTTAATTGCCTCAGCAATCGCTGTCCAGTGTTGTTCGGTGTTATTGAGGCAAAAAATAAAATCAACAGTTGAAATATTTAATGCAGCCAGTTCTTTGTTCAGATCGCGCTGATGGTTGATGATAGTATCTGCGCCAAGTTTCAAACACCAGTCGCGTGATTCTGAGCGTGAAGCGGTTGCGATGACATTTAATTTCGCGACCTTTTTTGCCAGTTGTATAGCAATTGAACCAACGCCGCCAGCAGCGCCAATAATTAGTATTGATTTTCCCGCATCGCCACCCTGGTTCGAAATGTTAAGTCGATCAAACAGGCCCTCCCAAGCTGTAATACCGGTTAGAGGTAGAGAAGCTGCTTCGGCAAATGACAGAGAAGTCGGTTTTTTTCCCACAATGCGTTCGTCAACCAGTTGATTTTCGCAATTTGAACCAGGCCGGGTAATATCTCCAGCAAAATAAACCAGATCGCCAACATTAAAATAGTTAACTTCAGAACCAATGGCGATAACCTCACCAGCCGCATCCCAGCCTAATATTTTTGGAATAGTTTCAATTTTTTCCTTTGGTGCGCGAATTTTTGTATCAACAGGATTGACAGAGATTGCTTTAACAGCAACCAGTAAATCCCGGCCATTGGCCTCAGGCGTAGCTATTTCCAAATCCTGAAGGCTGTTTTTATCTTCAATGGATAAGTATTTGAATAATCCAACGGCTTTCATTCTGGCCCCTGTGTTAAGTAAATATTTTAGTGGTTCTTTTTGTACCTTTCTCGTTCAGTAGTATCCCGTCGCAACAGTAGAGTCTTACTTAATCTGACAGCTTCCTAGCTATTCGCAAAAATGGCACTCTTTAAACAAAGATATATTCAAACGCGAGTGGTATAAAAAACGAGTTTTTGAATTTAGGGTTGGTTTTCAAATCTTTCCTTACGCTTGGGGCAGTTCAGGTAGACATAACCACTCAATGCTCCCCATAGCAGTAAATACAGATTGTAAAATAGTTCTATAAAGGTGAAAGTACGATAGTGCCGCAAGTAGTCATTCATCTCGTCAATGAACAAAATCACAGCGGCTAGTAAAATAAAATATTTGAGTTTGTTTTTTAAACTTAGCCTTAAAGACCAGGCTAAATAGATAAATCCGGCAAAAAAATGATACATGTTGTTGAGTACCGTTTCGGTACTAAAAAGATCAACTTTAAATGCCTGGTCTAAAAAATAAAAAAAGATTCCGCCAGAAAGAAAAACAAACCAAAATAAGCGCATATTTTTGGATGAATCATTAAATCAAAATGAAACAAAAAGCAGAATAAAAAACATCACCCCATAAGTCAAAAATGTTTTGTAAAATTTTACTTAATTTTTGATTATGGTTAACCATGAATCCAAGTATACCTCAGATCAGTTGCTAAAACATCAAAAGGATGTGTGAAAATAATTGCCGGAAAATCAGGAAAAATCTGGCAGAGGAGAAAATTATTTTGGTTCATCACAACCGAGTTTTTTCAATATTTTTTGCTTGGATTCTGCTGCTAATGCCATAATTGGTTCTCAGCAAATTGAAAAGGACTTCTTTGAGATTTATCAATGCTCGGTTGATTTGGGACAGTGTATTTTTTCAACTATTACTATCAGTGTTACGAGTGCCTAACTAATTGAGTAGATTGATTCAAGAAAAATACCTAATCAAAATGAATATAAAAAAAGCATTGATTTCTCTATTCAGAAAACCTCATCAGCAAGAAAATCCTTACATCACGCCAATTTATGGTGGTCGCTGGGATACCCAGCCTATCGAGAAAAAAACAATACCTGAGGACTCTTTGATGCCAGATGTTGCCTATCGCATCGTTGCCGATGAGATGAATCTGGAAGGTAATCCAGCATTAAATATGGCTACTTTTGTTACTACCTGGATGGAGCCACAGGCCGATGAATTGATCAAAATAGGTGCTACAAAAAACCTAGTGGATGAAGATGAATACCCTCAGTTGAAAGTGATTGAAGAACGGGTTATTAAAATGCAAGCTGAGTTATTCAATGCACCGGATGACTGTGAAGCTATCGGTGTTACCACCATCGGCTCATCAGAAGCCATTATGCTGGCATTGTTGGCTCACAAATGGAGTTGGCGAAAAAAAAGACAAGCAGCAAAATTAGATAGCGATCATCCGAATATTATTTTTGGTGCAGATGTTCATACCTGCTGGGAAAAATTCTGCCGTTATTTTGATGTTGAAATGCGCATTATTCCACTGAATAATGATAAATATACAATTAACGCAAATGATATTAGATCTTTGCTCGACGAAAACACCATTGCTGTCGGAGCGGTTGTCGGTACTACCTTTACCGGTCAGGTTGATGACATTCAGGGGATCAATCACATTCTGCTAGAACACAAAAAGCAAACTGGAATGGATGTTCCGATTCATGTGGATGCAGCCAGTGGCGGATTTGTTTTACCCTTTTATCAACCGCAATTTATTTGGGACTTTCGTCTCGAACAGGTTAGAACAATTAATGTTTCAAACCATAAATTCGGCTTGGTTTATGCTGGTATGGGTTCGATAATATTCAAAGATAAATCCGATTTACCGGCTGAATTGCCTTTTGAAATTAATTACCTTGGCGGTTCAATGCATAACTATAGCCTTAATTTTTCAAAAGGTAGTTCCAATTTACTGGCTCAATACTACATGTTTTTACGTCTGGGGAAATCAGGCTATCGCAAAATCATTAATGCCGTTATGAGTAATGCTCAACATCTTGAACAAAAATTAACAGAATCAGGCTTCTTCGAAATACTAACGGATGCCAATTTCCTACCTACTGTAGTTATCAGGTTAATCAATGATAGTTCATTTAATGCTTACCATATATCCGATGAACTGAGAAAAAATGGTTGGATTGTTCCAGCTTATTCATTGCCTCCAAATGCTCAGGACATTATTGTATTGCGGATGGTTATTAAAGAAAATTTCAGCCGGGATTTGGCTGATAAACTTTTTAATGACATCTTGGCAGCTTTGCATTTTTTACAACAAAACCCACCTAATATTAATCTTGACAAGGGAACATCTTCTGAAACAAGAAAGACAGTACCCCATGGCCCGTGCTAATATCAGCAAAAGCTATTCAGCATCTTAAGGCTGGCCAGGTTACCCGTAGATTAATTATACTGAGGGAATAAAATGCCAAAACCACTTAAAATAATTTTAATTGCTGCCGCCATTATTGCTGTTGTTTTTGGCATTTGGTATTTCACTTCTAATTCTGATGATGATCAATCCTCCCTGACCTTATATGGCAATATCGATATTCGCCAAGTCGAACTTTCATTCCATGACCCAGAACACATTACCGAAATGAAAGTCAAGGAAGGTGATTTAGTGGCCAAGGATCAATTACTAGCAATCCAAGATCTTGAACGATACCAATATAAGATAGAAATTGCTGAGGCAAAACTTGAAGCGCAACGACAGCTTGTGGAGCGGCTTATCACAGGAACTCGTCCTGAAGACATTCGCAAAGCGGAAGATGAAATGAAAGCGGTTGAAGCCGATGTCATTTTTGATAAAAAAGAATATGACCGATTGAAAAAATTGGTCAAGAAAAAACTGACATCAGTGGAGTCGCTTGATCGTGCCCGTGCTCGATTAGCCTCAGACCGACGAAAATTACAGGCATTGAAAGAATCCTATCAGCTTGCAGTGATTGGGCCACGTAAAGAAGATATTGCACAAGCCAAAGCCTTATTAAAAGCTAACGAAAGTGAGTTAATGCTGGCTAAAAAAATCTGGCATGATGCTCACCTTTATTCCCCTTCCAAAGGAATTATACAGGATCGAATTCTGGAGCCAGGTGATATGGCAGATAATCGTACACCGGTATTTACCCTGGCTTTAATTGACCCGGTTTGGGCCAGAGTTTATGTTCCTGAGCAACGTTTAGGTCAGATTAAATACGGTATGCCAGCCACCATCAAAACGGACAGTTATCCAGATAAAACCTATCAAGGTTGGGTTGGCTTTATTTCTCCGACAGCTGAATTCACTCCGAAAACCGTCGAAACTCCGGAACTTCGCACCAGCCTGGTTTATCAAGTCAGAGTTTTTGCCTGTAATGCCAATAATGAATTGCGCCTAGGAATGCCAGTTAGCGTAGAAATAGATATTCATTCGAAAAATACCATAAAAGACCAATCGGACTGCCCCGATCAGTCATGAATGATTCAGTTCTAACTGCATTAGAATTCATACAGGTCAGCAAACAGTTCACTACATCCAAGCGTCCCGTCAATGCTTTGCAAGGAATTTCTTTACGTGTATCTGAAGGCGCTGTTGTTGCTTTGGTCGGACCTGATGGTGCGGGAAAAACCACACTGATGAGATTAGCCGCCGGTTTGTTATTGCCAAATTCCGGTGCTATCCAAGTGTTCAGTTTCGATACTGATCAACAGGCTGAGTCCATTCATGCCATGATTGGCTATATGCCTCAACGATTTGGTTTGTATGAGGATCTCAGTGTTGCCGAAAATCTGAACCTATATTCAGATTTACATAATGTCTCTCAAATTGAGAGACAACAACGCTTTAGCGAATTAATGGAAATGACCGGACTTGCTCCTTTTACTAAACGCCTGGCTGGTCGCCTATCCGGCGGCATGAAGCAAAAGTTGGGGCTTGCCTGTACTTTATTGAGTCAACCCCGCATACTGTTATTGGATGAACCCAGTGTTGGCGTTGACCCGGTTTCAAGGCGTGAATTGTGGAAAATAATTGACCATCAGGTAAAAAACAATGGTATGACAGTGCTGCTGAGCACCGCTTATCTGGATGAAGCGGAGCGCTGTACCGATGTTGTGCTGATGGATAATGGAGAAATTCTTGACCAGAATAGTCCTGAATTCTTCAAAAATAAAATGCAAGGTCGTTGTTTTCTGGTTAATCATGCAAATTATTCCAACCGCAATTTACAAAAACT
Source organism: uncultured Methylomonas sp. (assembly GCA_964530345.1). GTDB lineage: Bacteria > Pseudomonadota > Gammaproteobacteria > Methylococcales > Methylomonadaceae > JALSJK01. Next base: position 14,353 of record CAZGYJ010000020.1, on the reverse strand, counting down.
TCTGAGTGAGCAGCAGGGCATCATCGATGCCATCATTCAAGGTGAGAAAGTTAGAATCATCACTGACAATGCTGATCCATCTAATCTGGATTTTTTCAAAAATAATACTTCCAAACTAAACATTGCAACGACTGAACCCCGTCTGGAAGATGCCTTTATCGCTTTATTGCGAAAACGTCATCCGCCAACAATGATTCCGGAAATTAAAAGCATTAAGAATACTGACGCCGAAATTGTAAAAGAAGTCATCCGTGTAGAAGGAGTAGATCGCTGGTTTGGAAATTTTCAGGCGGTAAAAAAACTCAATTTTACTGTCAATCGGGGTGAAATTTTTGGGCTACTGGGTGCTAATGGAGCTGGCAAAACTACAACCTTCCGAATGTTGTGTGGCTTGTTACCAGTCAGTAACGGGCAACTCAGTGTCGCGGGTGTTGATTTACGGAAAGCTGCCGCCAGAGCAAGAGCAAAAATTGGTTATATGTCGCAGAAATTTTCTCTCTATGGCAATCTCAGTGTTATGCAAAATCTCGAATTTTTCAGTAGTGCTTACGGATTAAAGCAGCAACGACGTCAACAACGTATCCAGTGGGCATTAGAACAGTTTCAGCTGAAATCAGCTCAAAATAGCGATAGCGGCGATCTTCCGCTGGGTTATAAACAACGTCTGGCAATGGCTTGTGCATTAATGCATGAACCTGAAATTCTGTTTCTTGATGAGCCGACTTCAGGCGTCGATCCTCTGGCCCGCAGGGAATTTTGGAATCGCACTAACCTACTAGCAGCCAGCGGTGTCACAGTTCTGGTAACCACTCATTTTATGGAAGAAGCCGAATATTGTGATCGACTGGTTATCATGGTGGAAGGTCAGATTTTAATTGCCGGTACTCCGACAGAAATCAAGCAGCAAGTTACCTCACCCAGCCTTCCAGAACCAACCATGGAAGATGCTTTTATCAAATTAGTCGAGGCCAGGCAGATATGAAGATTAACCGCATGCGTTTAAAAGGCTTGGTCATAAAAGAATTTCTACAAATTTGGCGAGACCCAAGCAGTCTCGCCATCGCCTTTATACTACCCGTGTTTTTACTGTTACTGTTTGGCTATGGGGTTTCCCTGGATGCAAAGCATATTCCAGTTGGTTGGGTCATCGATAAAAATACACCAGAAACCCAAAGTTTCAGTGCTGCATTTGGTCAGTCAGAGTATTTTAACAACGATCATTTCGATAGTATGGTTTCTGCAAAAAGAGCGATGCAATACCGGGAAATTAGCGCGATTGTTCATCTACGAGAAAATTTTAGCCGCGAACTGTTCAAACAAAATTCACCTGCAGTACAAGTCATCGTTGATGGAGTAGATGCTAATACCGCTCGCTTGATATCTGGTTATGTGCAAGGCTCCTGGAACGAATGGCTGACTCATTTAGCGGCAGTTCGCGGCATCTCTTTGTCAAAGCCAGTCGAAGTTGAACATCGCATTTGGTACAACAGTGCTGTCTTGAGCAAGGACTATCTGGTGCCAGGGTTAATTGCAGTAATTATGATTATGATTGGAGCCTTGCTAACTGCCATGGTGATGGCCCGGGAATGGGAACGAGGAACGCTGGAAGCCATGATTGCGACTCCGGTTACCATGCCGGAAGTATTACTGGGTAAATTAATTCCTTATTTCATACTCGGAATGGGGGGCATGTTAGTTTCTATAGCTATGGCAGTATTTTTGTTTGATGTCCCATTACGCGGCTCAATTGGTATTTTACTCTTAGCGGGCACCTTATTTATGCTAGTTGCTCTTGGTATGGGGCTAGTCATTTCCATTGTTTCAAAAAACCAATTTGTCGCTGGTCAAATTGCCATCATTGTAACTTTTCTGCCAGCATTTATCTTATCTGGTTTCATTTTTGATATTGGCAGTATGCCAATTGTTGTGCAAGGTTTCACTTATCTTGTTTCAGCGCGGTATTTCGTTGCCATTTTACAAACCGTATTTCTGGCAGGAAATATTTGGTCCGTCATTTTACCTAATGCTGCTGCATTGTTGGTAATGGCATTATTTTTTTTCAGGATGGCTTTAAGAAAAGCCCCTCAACGGCTGGAGTAAATTATGATTATCGCTCTGATTATCAAAGAATTTCTGGCTATTATGAGAGATAAAAAAAGCCGCTTTATTTTAATTGGCCCGCCCATTATTGAATTATTTGTATTCGGGTATGGCGCAACTTTCGACCTCAACAAAGTACCAATCGCCGTTTATAATGAAGATCAAAGCATTGCGTCTCGGGAGTTAATTGACCGCTTTTCGGCATCGCCTGCCTTTACTGAAGTTCTTACCATTACTCATCATGAACAAATTGCCCCTGCGCTTGATGACAAAAAAGTATTAGCCGTCTTGCACATTGGTCAGCATTTCAGTCGCAATTTGCTGTTAGATAATAAAACAGCCAAACTACAAATCATAGTCGATGGACGTAATTCAAATACCGCATTAATTGCTCTAAACTACATGCAGAGTATTCTGGCAAAGTTTAATCTTAACTGGGCAGTACAGCATCGTTTACCCATGCCTCCTGCCAGGCTACAAATCCGGGCCTGGTTTAATCCAAATCTTAAAAGCCGCTGGTTTATTGTGTCAGGTATTGTTGGATTACTAACCATGGTAGTGACGGTTCTGGTCACAGGACTTTCAGTTGCCCGCGAGCGCGAACAAGGCACCTTCGATCAGTTACTGGTAACACCCATGACACCCTTTCATATTCTTTTGGGAAAAGCTATACCCGGTTTGATTATTGGTGTGGTTGAAGCATCATTTGTGATCTTTATGACGGTTTTTTGGTTTGATGTGCCACTGATTGGAAGTTTCGCAGCGCTCTATTTGGGGGTAGTACTCTATGTGTTTTCTATTATAGGCGTTGGGCTAATGATTTCATCCATTGCTGTGACGCAGCAACAAGGGTTATTAGGCGCATTTTTATTTATTGTTCCCGCAGTTATTCTATCAGGCTTTGCTACCCCAATTGCCAATATGCCACCTTTGGTACAGGATTTCACTTTTATTAACCCATTACGTTATTTTTTGATTATTGTTCGCGGGGTTTATCTGGAAAGTTTACCGATTGAAGTATTGTTTGCCCAATATTGGCCCTTAGCCTTGATTGGCTTGGTTACATTAAGTTCTGCTTCGTGGTTATTCCGGCATCGAATGTATTAAAGAATCAAAAAATACACTTGTTAAAATTCCCGATTTGAGCCGCATTGAAAAGGCCGGAAAAACCGGCCTTTTTTTGGAGGTTGGACGCTGTTATTTGGTCAGCAAGCCTTGTAATAACCCATTAAGCTTGCGTACAAAAGTAGCAGGGTCTTCCAGTTGCGCGCCTTCACTGAGAATTGCCTGATCAAACATGATCTGGGTTAGATCGGCAAAGCGTTCATCATCCTGCTCTTCTTTTAATCGCGCCACTAACGGATGATCTGGATTGATTTCAAAAACAGGCTTGGTTGCGCCAGCGCCGAGCATGCTTAAATCCTGGCCGGATTCTTTCAGGATTCTTTCCATGTTAAGGCTCATGGCATGATCCTGAGAAACCAGGCAGGCCGGAGAATCAGTTAGACGATGACTCAAACGAACTTCGCTGACTTTATCTTCTAGCACTTCCTTGATTTGCTTTAGTACAGACTCATAAGTCTTATCGGCTTCTTCCTTTTGCTTTTTGTCCTCTTCAGAATCTAACTTATCCAGATCAAGTTCACCTTTAGCGACTGATTGCAGCTGTTTGCCATCGAACTCAGTCAAATGTGAAGCTAGCCATTCATCTATGCGGTCAGAAAGCAAAAGCACTTCAAAACCTTTTTTCCGAAAAATTTCCAGGTGCGGGCTGTTTTTCGCGGCAGCAAAGCTGTCAGCGGTGACATAATAGATTTTGTCCTGACCTTCTTTCATCCGGCTGACATAATCTTCCAGAGATACATTCTGCTCTTCTTTATCGGTATGTGTTGATGAAAAGCGTAATAATTTAGCAATTTTTTCCTTGTTTTTGGTATCTTCGATAACGCCTTCTTTCATCACCGTACCAAATTCCTTCCAGAAAGTTGCGTATTTTTCTGGTTCGTTTTTGGCAAGGTTTTCCAAAAGCCCTAAAATCTTTTTGACGGCGCCAGCCTTTATCGTATTGATCTGTTTACTTTGCTGCAGGATTTCCCTGGAGACATTTAACGGCAGGGAATCCGTATCAATAACGCCGCGAATAAAGCGTAAGTAACGTGGCATTAACTGTTCGGCATCATCGGTAATAAACACCTTCCGCACATACAATTTTACCCCATGTTTGGCGTCCCGGTCCCACAGGTCAAATGGCGCACGTGAGGGTACGTAAAGTAGCATGGTATATTCATTACTGCCTTCAACTTTGCTATGGAGATAGGTCAAAGGATCCTGGAAATCGTGAGCTACGTGCTTATAAAACTCGTTATAGGCTTGCTCGTCAATTTCATCCTTGGATTTTGTCCAAAGTGCAGATGCGCTGTTAACGGTTTCTTCTTCGATGCTGGCAGGTTTGGTTTCATTGCCGTCTTCATCCGTTTCTGCCGGAATCTCCTGGTCCATGACAATTGGAATGGAAATATGATCCGAGAATTTTTTAATGATTGACCGCAAACGGTAACCGTCAAGAAATTCATCCTCACCTTCTTTAAGGTGTAAAACGATTTCGGTACCGCGACCCGGTTTTTCAACGGATTCAATGGTATATTCACCTTCTCCGGAAGATTCCCAGCAAACGCCTTCACTTGGATCTGCCCCCGCTTTTCGGGTTGTTAATGTCACTTTGTCGGCAACAATGAAGCTGGAGTAAAATCCTACGCCAAATTGGCCAATTAGTTCACTGTCTTTGGCCTGATCGCCAGTCAACGACTCAAAAAACTGCTTGGTTCCTGATTTGGCAATGGTGCCGATATGCTCCTGAACTTCTTCGCGGGTCATGCCAATGCCGTTATCCTTGACAGTAATGGTACGTTTGTCCTTGTCAAATTCAACGCGAATTTTTAAGTCACTGTCATTTTCATAGAGACTATCGTCAGACAGGGCTGCAAAACGTAATTTGTCGGCAGCATCAGAAGCATTCGAAATAAGTTCTCGCAAGAAGATTTCCTTGTTGCTATACAAGGAATGGATCATTAAATGTAAAAGATGTTTGACTTCGGTTTCAAAGCCTAAAGTTTCTTTTTTGGTTTCAACAGCCATATTTTAGTTTCCTGAAGTTATAAAAATACGCAAAGTATATGGGGACATTTATTTTTTTTTCAAGTCAAAACTGGACACATTTTAAAGCATGGACAAAACTTAGAAGATGACTTTTTCACTAAAAGCAAAAAGAATACTGGTTATTGATGATTTTCCTGGTATGAGAAAATCGGTCAGGGAAATGTTATATACCCTGGATGCCTTTGATATTAAAGAGGTTGCGAGTGGTGGTGAGGCAATCGAAGCAATGGCTAAGGATCGCTTCGATATTGTTTTATGTGATTATAATCTTGGCGCTGGAAAAACTGGCTTACAAGTCCTGGAAGAGGCTCGGGCGCGTCATTTATTGTCTTTTTCGACCGTATTTATCATGATTACTGCGGAGCAAGCACCGGGGATGGTGTTGGGAGCGATGGAAAACAAGCCTGATGAATATTTAACCAAGCCTTTTACTACCCGGCAATTATTGACTCGGATTGAACGAAATATTCAACGAAAAATTTACCTGGCAGATATTGAAAGGGAAAAAGAAAAACAAAACTGGCCGGCGGCAATTCGTCTATGTGAGAATAAATTACATTCAGCACAAAGAAAATATCATTCTCATTTGCAGAAATTAAGAGCGGAACTGGCAATTGCAACCGGTGATTTTAAATTCGCAAAATCAATTTATGAAGATGCCTTGAAAATAAGAAATCTAAATTGGGCTCGGTATGGATTAGGCGAAATATGTTTTTTGCAGGGTAATTACGAACAAGCTGTATCGATTCTTGAACAAGTTATCGAGCAGAGCCCGATGATGATGGAAGCTTATGACTGTTTGGCTCGAGCTTATTTAGTCATTGAAAAAAAAGTGGAGGCTGAGGAAATTCTTAAAACCGCTGTCAATTTATCGCCGCAGGCGATTCTGCGCCAACAAAAGCTGGCTGGTGTTGCAGAAAATAATGGCAATAACGAAGTGGCAAGTGCGGCTTATTTGGCTGCGCTTGAATTAGGTAAAAATTCCATTCATAAATCATCTGGTGATTATTCCGGGTTAGCGAAGCTACATCACAATAATAACGAGACTGAACAAGCGCTAGCAGTCATTAATGCGATGCGTGAGGAATTTAATAATGATACAGAGTCAGAATTAAGGGCGGCACTTATCGAAAATAGTATTTTTCAAAAAAAACAAGATGCGGAACAGGTTGAGCAGAGTTTTCAGCGCACCAAGATATTATTCAAAAATTTACAAAATGCGCCTAAGGATTTGCAATTGGAAATGGCCATGGTCTGTTACAAAAATAATGATTCAGAATTGGCGGACCAGATTATTGGTAATTTGATAAAGAATCATATAGATGATGATGCTTTTATGAATGAGATAAAAGTCAGTCAAGAAAATCAGGGTAATGCAGGCGCGTCTGATCTGTTAATCAACAAGACTCGCAAAGAGCTGATCGAAATTAATAATAAGGGAGTCCGGCTTTTTAAACAAGGACGTCTATCGGAAGCAGTGCAGCTTATGGAACGAGCCAGAGAGAAAATGCCTGCAAATAAAACAATTGTTCTAAATTTCATCAAAATTTTGTTACAGGATGCCAAAGTTTCAGGCGTGAACAAGGACAAATTATTACAGATTCAACAATTAATGAATCAAGCCATGAAGTTGGGTACAGAACCACACAAAATTGGAAGCATTAAAATGGAATATAGTCGTATTATTCGAACACAAAAAAAGATCGAAAAAAATACCTGATAATGCAGTGCGAAATTTAATTTCTCAGAGTTCCCAAAGGTTGGGGAGTGAGGTGTGATTAAAAAAGTAGAGCGTAAACTATTTTCAATTGACATTGTTTTTTTATTCTGCACCGATCTCGCTTGGTGGTTCTGATGGTATCTTTTAATATCATTATCCAGTGAATTAATAATCCACAGGCCTAATTTATTGCGAAGATGGTGATCTTTTTACCTTGATTGTTTTTTGGAGTTTTCTGAGAAGCTTAATTGTATGATTCACTGGTAATGTATTCATGACAAACTATTTCCACTTAATTACAAATGCTAAGAGACAAGAAAAGTATTGGCCAGCATATAAACGGCTAGGGCAAAGGCATGTACAATATGTCATCGAATATACTGGTGGCGTGGCGAATTATGGAAAGGCAGGGAGGCCGGACAAGATCATAATAATCATGATTTTCCTCCAGTTTCTCTCAGAATTTGTTGAGTAAGTTTGTATGAAAATGGTTAATAAAATTCTTCCTGCCTGGTTACGATATTATCAACATAAAAATTTTAGTCATGATGTGTTGGCAGGTGTAATTTTCACCATTCTTGTTATTCCACAAAGCTTAGCATATGCCTTATTGGCTGGTTTACCACCGCATTTTGGCTTATATGTCAGTATTTTTCCAGTTTTAATTTATACCTTTCTTGGCAGTAGTATGGTGCAGGCAGTGGGGCCTGTTGCCATCACAGCAATTATGACATATAGCGTTTTAAGCCCTATGGCAACACCTGGTTCATCTGAATATATGATGTTATCAGCAACTTTGGCGCTTTTCTCAGGTATTATGCTGTTATTTTTTGGTTGGTGTAGACTAGGTTTTTTGTCCCAATTGTTGAGCCGACCTGTCATAAGTGGTTTTATCTCTGGGGCGGCTATTCTAATCATTATCAGTCAGCTTAAATCACTTTTGGGTATTTCTTATCCAGGTGAAGATATTGTGGCAATGTTCAATGCCTTGATTCAGCAACTTCCTCACAATCAAAGTATGACTATTATAATTGGATTAACGTCATTGTTAGCGTTACTGTTTTCTCGCTATCAACTAGCAACATTACTGATTCACTTTGGGCTAAAAATCACGCGAGCCTCATTTATTGTTAGATTGGTGCCGTTGTTAATTGTCTTCCTGGCAACAGCATTGGTGGTTTATTTTGATCTTGATAATGCATCTGGTGTCGTTGTAGTTGGACATATAACAGAAGGGTTACCAGGCTTTGAGTTCTTTTTTCCTCGGTATGATGCGCTTAAAAAACTTGCTGTGCCCGCCTTGTTGATGGCGCTGATCGGTATGGTCCAGGGTATATCCATTGCTGAATCCCTTGCAATTAAACGTCGGGAACGTATTGATCCCAACGCAGAATTAGTCGGTCTAGGAGCATCAAATATAGTGGCTGCGTTTTATGGTGGGATGCCAGTGGGTGGCGGGGTTTCACGTTCGGCAGTTAATGTGGCGTCGGGCGCACAAACACCGCTCGCTGGCATTGTGTCAGCATTTATTATGATGGCTATTGTGGCTGGAGCATCACATTGGCTTGCTCGTTTGCCACTTGCGGTGCTTGCCGCCAATATTATAGTTGCCGCAATTACTATGGTTGATATTAAAGCAATTAAGCAGGCCTGGTATTATGATCGAGCAGATGCTTTAGCCTTGTTGGGCACAGCATTTGGGGTGATTATATTGGGTTTGGAAGGTGGAATTGTATTAGGTGTCAGTCTGTCACTCGCTACCTTGCTTTTTCGCGTCAGTACCCCACATATTGCAGTGATCGGACGTATTTCTGGAACGGAGCATTTTAGAAATATAGCGCGACATAAAGTAGAAACTCTACCAGGAGTGCTTTTTTTACGCATAGATGAAAGCCTGTTTTTTGGTAATCTCAATGCGGTTGAGGCACGGATCAGTAGTGAATTATCGAAACTGAAAGAGATTACAGATGTCGTTTTGGTAATGAATGCAGTCAATATGGTGGATACTACAGCGATGACAGTGTTGACGGAACTTAACCGTGATTTGTCTGAACAAGGAATCAAGCTACATTTGGCTGAAATAAAGGGGCCGGTTCATGACCGGTTAAAGCATTCCCCTTTGCTCGCATCATTATCGGGAAAAGTGTTTTTTACGACTAATAAAGCTTTTGAAACGTTAGCGGCCATAACGAAATAATTCGTAATACCTTTTATTCAAACACAAAAAATGACCAATAAAATGTCAGTTAATGTTACTCCAGGATTCAATTTTTCAACTATCCTGGGTTGCTCTGTTCATGATATGAAAAATTCGCTAGGGATCATTCAGGATTTGGTTAGTCAGCTTGCTAAAGACAGTCAGCATTCTGATAATCCTCAGTTTGGGCAGTTGGAATTTGAAAGTAATCGCATGAATAACATTCTCATGCAATTATTAGTGCTTTATAAAATTGATCATGCCCGTTTCAGTTTGAATATTGATGAATATCCGGCTGAAGATATTTTAAATGAAGCCGTTGCTCAGCAGGAAGTGCTGCTGGCATTAAATAGTATTGCAATTAAAGTGGAATGCGAGCCAGATCTGTATTGCTATTGTGACTTTAATATCATTACGAGTGCTCTGGGTACCATTTTGAATAATGCACAGCGTTATGCCGGGCAACAAATATTATTTTCTGCACAACAGGAGGGGCAATTTATGGTTTTAAGCATAGAAGATGATGGCGAGGGATACCCGGAGACTTTCTTTCAGAGACAAGATAATGTTCAAAGCCAGGTTGATTTTAATACGGGAAGTACAGGCCTGGGCTTGTTTTTTGCGCAAACTATTGCTGCAATGCATGTTAATGAAAATATTCATGGGTCAATAGCAATTGACAATGTAAGCAGCCTTGGCGGTGCGCGGTTTAGATTATTTTTGCCATAGTTTTCATCTTCCTGTAACTCTTCAGCATATTTAACTAAAACCAGCCAATATCAGTGACTTATGTGAGAAATGTATAGTGTATGCGGCACAGGGAGCAAGCTCTTGATTTATCACGGGTTTAATAAATGTCCGCTTAACCAAAGGGTGAAGCTAAGATTTTTTCAAATCCCGTGCTCGTTCCTAAATTCCATATTGTTTTCGTTTTCGCCAGAAAGTCGCTCGGCTGAGGCCCAGCATATCGGCTGCTAGGCCGACTTTACCATTACATTGCTCTAAAGCCAGGCGAATAGCAGCTGATTCATCATTATTGCTGGTTGAGTGTTTGATCCGGTGATCTGTTTTGTGTTTTTTGCTTTGTTCTCTGAATTCAGGAGGTAACTCGGAAAGCTTTAATGAAGTTCCTGTGCCTACGACAAAAGCATATTCAAGAACATTTTGAAGCTCCCTGACATTTCCTGGCCAATGGTAGTCCAGTAATACTCGCATGGCCTGGGGCTCAATTTTATCTATTACTCTCAAGCCTTTGGCGTTATGTCGTTGAATAAAATGCCAGAGTAGTAGATTTATGTCTTCACGCCGTTCTCTTAATGGCGGAATAAAGATGGGTACGACACGCAAACGATACATTAAATCTTCACGAAATCGTCCATTTTTCACTTCATTGCGTAACGACCGGTGTGTGGCGGCTACAATGCGTACATTGACGTGAATGATTTGGGTGCCGCCAACTGGAATATAGTTCTGTTCTTGTATGACTCTAAGTAACTTGGCTTGCAATTCCAAAGGTAATTCCGCCACCTCATCCAGAAATAAAGTTCCACCATCTGCCTGTCGAAACAGTCCAACATTATCATTGATCGCTCCCGTAAAAGCTCCTTTGACATGGCCGAAAAGCTCGCTTTCGAGTAAATTGACTGAAAGCGCGGCGCAATTGATGGCCAGGAATGGTTCATGTCTTCGAGGACTTAGATTATGGATGGCGTGGGCAACTAATTCTTTGCCTGTGCCGCTTTCACCTCGAACCAGAACTGTTGCTTCGGTTTTGGCGGCATTCTGAATAATTTGAAAAACTGGTTTCATCGAAGGAGAACGACTCAGAATGCCATGAAAATTGATATGTTCTGTAAGCGGGAGGGGCGGGAGATTTCCCCAGGGCTTTTTGACCGGTTCCGGAATTAATAAGGCAATTGCGCCAAGAAATTCTGTTTGATTGTTGTTTAGTATTTGTGAGTAAATTTTGAAGTCAAGCCATGATCCGTCGTCAAGTTGTAAGTTTATTGTTTGATCGCCCTGGGTGTTTTTATTAATTTCAAATAATTTCCATGTTTCACCAATGATGATTTTTTCCTTTAGAAGATAATTTTTTTGTCGTGGAAGCTTGCAATATAAGAGTTTTTTATGTTTGTCAATGACAAAAATCAATGCAAAGGTGTACAATTCAGAAAGCGCTATAAACAGTTCTTTTTGTTTGAACTGTTTCAGCCATTGTTCAAAAATATACTGATGATCTAAAGGCTCTGGGCGTTTCATTTGCGTTTCAATCAGGGCGAATTATGTTTCATTGAAACATAATGAAACATAAACTGAAAGTAAATGTTCTTGCAAAGGCAAGACAAAAAGCGATTTAGCAGTTAGTAATTACGTTGGCATGTTTTTTGCTTATATATTTGGATTGATCTGATTAATGACGGAGAGGAGATATGATTTTTAGACAATTATTTGATGATGCAACCTGGACTTATACTTATCTGATTGGCGACCCGATTAGCAAAGAGGCAGTATTAATAGATCCTGTTAATACTCATCTTGATCACTATTTGGCGTTACTTAACGAATATGGGTTAAAGCTTAAATTTTCACTTGAAACGCATGTTCATGCGGATCACATCACCGCCAGCGGTTTGTTGAGACAGAAATTGGGAGCACAGACAGCGGTAAGTTCACTTTGTGGAGCGGAGACTGCAGATATTCAGATTTCAGATGGTCAGATTTTTGAGCTGGGTGAAAGTGAGCAGATCAAAGTAATTGCAACACCAGGACATACACCAGGTAGTATTTCCTTCCTCTGGCGCGATCGTGTTATGACTGGAGATTCTTTATTCATCGGTGGTTGCGGTAGGACAGATTTTCAGGGAGGAAGTGCGGCTGATTTGTATGATGCGATTACTCAGAGATTGTTTACTTTGCCGGATGATACTTTGGTTTATCCCGGACATGATTACCAAGGTCGTTGGGTAAGTAATATTATTCAGGAAAAAACCACTAATCCTCGTCTTGCAGGTAAGTCAAAGGAAGAATTTATCGAAATTATGAATAATCTGAATTTGCCGAAACCTAAATTAATTGACGAAGCCGTTCCGGCAAATCGTTACTGTGGTTTGGAAGAAGAAGAGCGTCAGGATGCAATAGAAAGGCGTGATCAGGGTCAAAGTAAGCCTAAAATTAGTACTCCAGATTTAGTCAGTGCGGCAAAACAGCAGGTGACTGAAGTAGCAGTCGAAAAGGCTAAGCAATTAATCACTAATGGTGAAGTTGTGGTTATTGATGTGCGTGAAGAAAGTGAATATGAGGGTGGGCATATCGATAATGCGCTGTTTTTGCCGCGAGGTGTTTTGGAATTCAAGATTGGAAGTGTCCCAGAGTTAGCGGACAAATCCAAACCTGTGTTGCTTTATTGCCGTAGTGGTAATCGTTCATTATTAGCATCGAAAACTTTGCAGGACATGGGTTATTCCTCAGTGCTATCAATGGCAGGTGGATATGAAGCATGGTCCAAAGCGGATTGATCTGACAATGATTTTGAACTACAAACAGCGCAAAAACGCTGTTTGTAATTTTCTTTGAGTGGTTTTTTAATAGTGACTACTCTTGTTTTCCCCTTTAGCAAGGTGGTTAGAAAACCTCCAACAAAAGGGTATAAGTTAGCCGTTTGTTTCTGACAATAAAGAGTCGGATGGTTAATGAGGTTATTGTATGGGCTTTTGAAATCAAAAAACAAAGCTTGTCACCTTTGCCGTAGTGAAGTCACGGATTCAGGTGTAAGCTTTGCGGGTTTGTGCAAGCGCCTCGCATTTAGTTATAAAAACAATGATTAAATAATAAATGAGGAGTTAAACATGGCAAATGAACGACATCATGAAATTTTGATTGTAGGAGGCGGCGCAGCAGGTGTAACTGTTGCGAATACCTTGCTGCGAAAAAAATCCAAACTTAATATAGGGCTAATTGAACCTTCGGAAAAACATTACTACCAGCCAGGTTTTACGATTATCGGTGGTGGGGAGTATACACTGGCAAAGACTACCAAAAATGAAGCAGATTTAATTAATCCTAAGGTGACATGGATTAAAGATTTTGCGGAAACTTTTCAACCGGACGAAAATTCAGTGACTTTACGCTCTGGTGATAAAGTGACTTATGATTATCTGGTGGTTTGCCCCGGTTTGCAGTTGGACTGGGATAAAATCAAAGGCCTAAAAGAAACTTTGGGTAAAAATGGAGTATGCAGCAACTATTCAGCCGAAACTGTTGAGTATACCTGGGAATGCATTAAAAACCTGGAGTCGGGAACGGCTTTATTTACCCAGCCACCGATGCCAATAAAATGTGCAGGTGCTCCGCAAAAAATCATGTATTTGGCTGCCGACCGATTTAGAAAAAAGAAGATTCTTGATAAATTCAGCATTCAGTTCTGCAATGCCGGCCCTGCTATGTTTGGAATTCCTTTTTTTGCTAAGGCGCTGGACAAGATTGTTGCAAAATATGGAATTCAAACTAACTTTAAACATAATCTGGTAGAAATTGACGGGCCTGGCAAGAAAGCAACATTCGAAGTTGCTGAAAGTGACGATAAAAAATCAAAAGTAACCATTGAATTCGACATGATTCATGTGACACCTCCGCAAAGTGCTCCTGACTTTATCAAGAAAAGTCCTTTAGCCGCAGAAAGTGGATGGGTTGATGTCCATCAGTTTACATTGCAACATAATAAGTTTAGTAATGTATTTGGTCTGGGTGATGCAACCACAACACCTAACGCAAAAACCGCAGCAGCGGTTCGCAAGCAAGCTCCTCTGGTAGTAAAAAATATTCTGAAATTAATGAAGAATGCCGATCTTGTTGAAGGTTATGATGGGTATGGATCTTGTCCGTTAACAACATCTATCGGAAAAGTTATGTTAGCTGAATTTGCCTATGGCGGGAAAGTGACTCCTTCTTTTCCTATTTTAGATCCCAGAGTTCCCAGATGGATATGGTGGTGGGGTAAAAAAGTAGGTTTCCCTTTGTTATATTGGGATTGGATGTTGAAAGGTTATACGCTGGATATTCCCCATAAAGAGTCTTATGCCAAGCGGTTTACTAAAGAATCGTAAGCTTAGAAATTTTTTTCCGATAACCTGCGTAAATTTTTGTTTTACGCAGGTTTATACTTCGCGCGGCCACAACTACGG
>CAZGYJ010000019.1:0-27054 GCA_964530345.1 uncultured Methylomonas sp. | reverse complement strand
AAAAACAGCCCCAATTGAATTGGAGCCATTTCTCTTCACTCAATTAATCTTGAAAAAAGTAATAACCCTTGTGCCGCCCATTCATTATATTTTCATTGAATGGCCGCGGAAAATTCCATACTCGACATATTGCTGTGTATGATTGGATCAAGCTTAGAAAGCAATTCAACATACTTGTGCCATTAAATTTTCAACAGCCTCCCAATTTCCTGTGTTCTTCGCACTTTACCATTCTGCTAAAATATGCGACTCCGTATATATGTGAATTCCTGAAAATTGTTCACCAGCAAGCACATCATTTTGATAATCAATGACCCACCAGTTTGGCTTCTTTTTTGCTTTGATAATAGTTAACTTATCAAGGAGTCAATTATGCGACATAAACATCATTTTTTTCTGGTCAGCACTGTATCTATTTTTGTCACTAGCTGCGCCTCTTTTCCACAACAAAAGCTGGGAAATCAGGCTGATAAAATTGCCGTTGAAACAAAATCCACATTAACCCACGAACTTGCAAGGGTATTTGCCTTTTTCAAGAATTCAGGAAAAAAATTCGACAAAATTATGTATAGAACCCGGGATGATGTTGATGCAATTATTTATGATGCGCAAAAACAATATTACGATCAGGATCAAAATTGATATTTATTGATAATCTCTGCTAACGTCCCATCAGCCTTCATTTTAGCGATCGCTTGATTAAAGTCATCGACAATTTTTTTTGCCGTAGGATTGTTTTTGTTTACTGCGATGCGTAAATTTCTTTTAGAAAGTGGCTTGTTTAAAAATTCAAGCTGCTGCTCATTTCCCTTCATGTATTGATGAATTTCGTATCGTATCGCTTTTTCATCTCCGAGCGTTAAATCAATTTCTCCCTGTGTCAATTTAAGCAAATTCTGAATAATATGATTTTGAGGAATTTTGATTAGATCCTGCGTTTCAAGAAAATCCTTATCATAAGCATAATTCCTAACCGTACCTATTAATAAGCCTTTCAAATCTTCCAAAGTTCGATATTGAACTTCAGTATCCTTGTTCTTGATAAATTTGATCTGGTTGGCCAAGTAGGGCTGGCTAAAAAAAAGGGTCTTTTCTCTTTCACGGGTTTTCCAAATAGCGGCAACCAGATCATAAACCCCTATTTCCACGCCTTCCAACGCTCTCGGCCAGGTTTCGATACTGATTCTTGTTTGATATCCCCGTCTTTGCAAGGCAACGGTAACGATTTCCATTGCCATGCCTTTTGATTGTTGGCTCTTGTCAATATATGGCGGCCAACTGCTGCCAACAATGCCTAATGGTTCCGCTTGAACGTTAGCAGCAAACCATCCCCATATTAAAAAACGTATCAGATTTTTCATGTTATTCCTTTTTTCTGTACAGAAATTTTCGTACTCAATACCGCTCCCTCAGAGAACCCGCATTTTGTGAATCAACCGAAAACGAGTATTCCTTTCAGCAAAAGCTATATATAATACAGACTTACCGTCAAGCTTTAATAATGAGCAAAAACCATGGAAATAAAAACCCGATTTTTTGGCACTCAAACGATAGACCCGGACAGCATCATCACTTTCCCGGAAGGTATTCCTGGCTTTGAAAACTTCAAACGCTATAAACTATTCAACCAGGAAGGCAACGATAAAATTTATTGGCTGCAATCCATTGACGATGAGCGCCTGAGCTTTTCTGTTACTCATCCGGGCCATTTTAATATCAATTACAGTTTTGAGCTATCCGATCAAGAACAAAACACCCTGCAAGCAAACCAATCAACAGAACTCGCTTTTTTGATTTTACTGCATGAGCAAGAAAATCAAACTGATCAAGAAAACAAACCGGTTATAAAAGGTTCGATTAACTCTCCTTTGGTTATCAATACTCAACAGCGTATTGGCATCCAGAAAAATTTGCACAATGCGCAGCAAAGTATCACCCTTATGGAAGAAAAAAATGAAATCAATGTATCTGAACCCTAAAAAATAAAATTTTCAATGGACACATCATCCAAAAAAGTCATTCTTGCCGCATTGGCTGGCAACACATTTATCGCTATAACTAAATTTATTGCTGCCGGGTTTACCGGAAGCTCGGCGATGCTTTCTGAAGCTATTCATTCCCTGGTCGATACGGGAAACCAGGGTTTGTTATTGTATGGACTGAAACAATCAAAAAAACCTGCTGACGAAAACTTTCCCTTTGGACATGGCAAAGAGATTTATTTCTGGAGTTTCGTTGTTGCCATCCTGATTTTTGCAGTGGGCGCTGGCATTTCTGTTTACGAAGGTATTCATCACCTTGTCAATCCAAAACCTATGGAAAATCCCACCATCAATTATATTGTGCTGGCTATCGCTATGGCCTTTGAAGGTGCAGCGTGGTTTTACGCCTTGCAGGAATTTACCCGCGCCAAAGGTAAATGGGATTATATTGAAGCGGTCAAACGAGGCAAAGACCCTAATTTATTTGTAGTATTATTTGAGGACTCCGCTGCAATGCTTGGCCTGGTTATTGCTTTTTTAGGAATTGTGACCAGCCAACTTTCCGGAAATCCAACTTTTGACGGCATTGCATCCATTCTCATTGGCTGTATCCTGGGGGGCACGGCAGTTTGGTTAGCCTACGAAACCAAAGGCCTGTTAATTGGTGAAAGCGCGCAACCGGAAATTGTTGAAGCCATCAAAAAACATGCTAAACGACATAAAATCGTTAATCACGTCAATGAAATTCTCACCATGCACATGGGACCAGATTTTATTTTAGTAAATCTGAGCCTGGATTTTACAGATAACGCAACCGCTCAAGAAGTAGAAAAAACCATTGCGGATATTGACCGACATCTGAAAAAACGATTCCCTAAAATCAAACGGATTTTTATTGAAGCTGAAGCAAGCAAAAAAAGTTAAACCTTAAATTGCCCAACAGCTTGTTTCAACTCAATCGCTAACTCAGATAATTCGCCACTTGCTCGGGATGTTTCCTGCGCATTGCTAACGTTTTCTTCAGTAATATCATTAATGGTAACAATGGTTCTGTTAATTTCTTCGGCCACTGCACTTTGTTGCTCTGAGGCAGTGGCAATTTGAGTATTCATGTTACTGATTGTTGATATTGCATCAGTAATTGCAACCAGCGCAGCCCCAGACTCACTGGCCTGACCAACACTTTCACCTGCCATCTTTTGACTCGCCCCCATTGCTTTTACAGCCCTTTTTGCACCCGCTTGAAGTTTTTCAATCATTGCCTGAATTTCATCAGTTGAAGTTTGAGTCCGGCTTGCCAACGTTCTTACCTCGTCAGCAACAACCGCAAAACCGCGACCATGTTCACCTGCTCTGGCTGCTTCAATTGCTGCATTCAATGCCAACAAATTGGTTTGTTCAGAAACATTTCTGATCACATCAAGAATACTACTGATATCTCCGACATCATTCTCCAACTGGGCAATAACTTGTGACGCCTGATCAATTTCGCCGGCCAGAGAATTAATTGAATTAACAACCTCATTAACCACCTGATTACCCTCATTAGCCTTGTGGTCAGCTTCACTTGCAGAATTAGCCGCTAATGAAGCATTTCTGGCAACCTCCACAACTGTCGATGCCATTTCTGTAATGGCTGTAGCTACCTGTTCTGTGTTTTGTTTCTGCTGCTGAATACTGCCAGTACTTTTTTCAACCGATTGATTTAGAGTCAATGAATGTTGGGTTAAAGAATCTGCATTATCACTGACCTTTATGAGAATGTTTTGTAGATTACTCGATGCCTTATCTAGATCCTGCGCCATCACCCCGATTTCATCAGTGGCTTTAAAATGGGTTCGGGCTGTTAAATCACCTGACCCTAAACTCCTGGAAAATTCTGTCAGAGCAGTAATCGATGCAACAATATTTTTAGGTATCGAAATTGCCAATCCAATTCCGATTGCAGTCCCAATTAACAATGAAAACAATATAGTCAAATTTGCCCGGTTAACCAATCCAATAGTTTGCTCGCCCATTTCTACCGCTTTCGACCAACCCTCGTTCTCCGCATTGGCAGCTGCATGCCTAGCTTCATCAGCAATGCGATCCATTTTGTTCACTACCGACCTAAGTTCGGTATCGTTCTTTATCCACTGTGCGGCAGCTTTTGCATATTTTTGAGTTGCTTTGCGTGCAACCTCAATTTTACCTAATTCGACTCTATCCCTTGTCATTTTTTCCAGGTGTTTATACATTGCCATCAACTCGGGCAATTGTTTTTGCATTAATTGGTAATATTGGCGATTCTTATATAACCTCTCCTGTTTTTCATGCTGAATGATTCGATATGCCAAAGCTTTGATCTTATTCACCTGAATATATTTCTGGACTTTACCATTTAATATTTCAGGCGCAGCTTGATTACGCAACAAACGCGCATATTCCTGTTCTTGTTTTAAGGCAAACGCATCCGCTTCGGCAATCACTTTTTTTCCATTTTCAACCATATCCTTAACGGCCTGCCTATTATTTTTTAAACTGGCAACTCCTTTTTCGTACAACAATTTAAAGTCGGCGACATCTTTTCTCACTGTTGCTGACTGGGATAATAGCGATTGATCATCAAATTGCCGGGCAATTTGATCAATTTCATCAAGATTCAGCTCCATTTTCGATAAAACATTGTTAGCTTTTGCATACGTTTCCGGTTTTTCATACAACAAATACTCTAGCTGCTCAATTGTCGCATCGTATACTCCAGCATGGACATTGACTGCCATCTTAACGGCAGGAATTTTCCAATTTACGATTTCTTCCACATTTTTGCTCAGCCATCCAATATAAAGCCAAACCAAAAATCCAAATAACAATAAAACCCCTACCAGACTGGAAAAGCCTACAATCAATTTATTTCGAATGGTCACTTCCTGATACCTCAGTTCCTGTGCTTTTAGAATTGGCAAATACCGATTCTTAAAATCAGCAATTTGTTCACAAAAAATCTTTAACCTGAATCCGTGATTTCAATGCGGATAACAGGAGGTAAGATATTGGTTTAGCACGGGTTGAAAAAAATAGTGACATAGCGGGCTATGCGCCTATTTCTACGCTCTGACTACGAATAATAATACTGCGCCAGCTGCTCAACTTATTCCATGCTCGTTCTTAATCAAAGTGTAGCAGTAGGAATTATTTTTTGAAGTTTTCTGGTGTGGGAGATAGGGATAAGTGTCATATTATTTTATGCACGCTCCCTTCCTATTTTATTAAGTCGTCATGAAGACCGGAAAATCCATCCAGCAAAATTTTTATTCCATAAACATCAAAAGCTGCAATTTTTTCTAACAATTGATTGGCATATTGAATTAAAGGTTCGAAATGATATTGCTCGGCAACACAAATCAATTCGTTAGCAAATTTTTTAATTTCGGAAATATTATTATTCGCCCGAATAATCTGCCAGTTTTCAGTCATTTCTTCCAGCTTCTCTAAAACATCTGGCAAAACCTTTTGCTCAGATACCGACAAGGATATATTTATTAATGACTGCGTTTCTTCCTTGGCAATTTGATGATGCTCAAGAAATCGAGCCATTGAAATAAACAACTCACGGCGAGAAACCGGCTTCCTTAAATATCCGTCAAAATTTTCGCTTTTAACGCGCTCATGCTCATCTTTCATCACAGATGCTGTTAACGCAATAATGGCCAAATCATTAAACTTTTTTTTGATGATCTGCGCTGCCTGATAACCATCCATCACTGGCATTCTTATATCCATCAATATTAAATCAATTTTTTGCTGATATACTTTTTCTACGGCTTCTTTTCCATTTGCTGCTTCCACAATAGTAATTTCTGTTCCAGAAAAATTTTCACATATTAATTGTCGGTTATTTTCGATATCATCAACGACCATAACGACTGCTGGTTCAAATTCAATTTCCGGAACTTTTCCATTGGCTGGAAGGACTACTTGTTTAACTGAGCCCACATCAATATTATTCAAAAAAATAGTAAATTTTGAACCTCTTCCAAGCTCGCTTTGAACTGAAATACTACCTCCCATTAATTCAATTAACCGGCGACAGATTGCCAAACCCAAACCCGTCCCTCCAAATTTTGAAAAATTCTGTCCTTCAGTCTGTTCAAATTCTTCAAAAATCACCTGTAGTTGTTGCTTGGGAATTCCAATACCGGTATCTTCAACTTCGATAATCAAATCAACTTTACTGCGAATTTTATCCTCATTGGCTACCCCCGCCGTTAATCGGATACTTCCCTTTTCAGTAAACTTAACGGCATTGCCTAATATATTGACCAACACTTGTCGTAAACGCACCGGATCCAGCATCAAACTTTCAGGAATTTCAGGAGCAATCTCGATATTCATAGCCAGACTTTTATTGTGTAAATCCACCATAAAAATTTCCGATAGTTCGGCAAAAAGATAATGCGGATTAGTCGCTCTTTTTTCGATATCCATTTTTCCTGCTTCGATTTTCGATAAATCAAGAATATCGTTAATCAACAGCAACAGTGAATTCCCGGCAGATTGAATTGTTTTTACAAATGATTTCAAGCGGGGATCAGTGACTTGTTCATCAAGTAATTCAGTAAAACCAATAATGGCATTCATCGGGGTTCTGATTTCATGACTCATATTGGCTAAAAACTGCGATTTCGACCGATTTGCTGCCTCAGCTTGTTCCTTTGCTGTTTGTAACGCGGCCTCCATTTCCAGGCGTTCAGTCATATCTATTCCGATACTCAAATATGCTTGCCGGTTATGATATTTAATGGGCATAATAGAAACCATCATGGAATGAATTTTTCCTCCCGGCCTGATAAAGGGAATAATTTTTTCTTCAATTCTGCCTTTTTCTGCTATTTCTTTTACCGCCGCTTCCCGGTCACTGGCATTGGCATAAAAATCCAAAATATTAAGTTTGGGGATATCTTCTTCTTTAATGCGATGCACTGCGATTGCTTTCGGATTTGCGGTGAGGATTTTTCCAGTCAATGATGTCACAACAACTTGCAAAGGAATATTATCAATCAGCACCTGCGTCTGTGCTTCAATTTCCTTTCTTTTGTTAATTTCTTTTGCCAGTTTTCTGTTCCAAAACAAAATGACTGCAACAATCGAGAAAAATGCGGTAGCAAGATAGATGAGCAGTGTGTAATCAATTGTGCTGGCAAATTTTTGTTTGCCCCATTTTGCGAAAATACGCTGTTTTTCTGCTTGGGTAATTTTGCCGAGTGCCTTGTTAAACATCGGAACCAATGGTGCATATTCCGGTCGCATGCCAAAAGCAAGCTTCGTCGTAAATTCTGTTTTCCCAGCAATACGAATATTATTTATCCCTAGATCAGAAATATGATAGCTTGACTGAGCCAGTGTAGCGAGCAGCGCATCATACTTACCGGTCGATACTGCTATAAGTCCATCCTGAATCGTTGCTACGACATGAAAATCCAAATCAGGATAGGCTTTGCGAATTGCTGGCACATATCCGTAATCTTTAATCACTGCAATTTTTCTTCGCCTGATTTGATCAATATTTTCAACATAATCTTCATTGTTTTTCATCACGATAACAATAGGACTGGTGAGATAAGCCTTGGTAAAAATCAAACTGGATCGTAAATTAGAATCCAGCGTTTCGGACAATACATCGACTTCACCTTGTTTAACCTTGTTGACAGCATCCTGCCAAGAATCAGGGCGAATAATTTCGAACTTAATCCCGAGTTTTTTTTCTATCAGCCTTAAATGATCAGCAACAATGCCGATAAAGTTACCCTGTTTGTCGAAGGCCTCATAAGGAAGCCAATTGGGATCTCCTGTAAAACGGATAACTTTATGCTCATCAAGCCATTGTTGCTCAGCACCACTTAACCATATTTTTTTTAACCCTGAATCCAGACCCAGCCATTTCCGACTGATTTTTAATATTTCTGTTCTGGGAATTGAAACAATGGCTTTATCCAGAATATTCTGCAAAATTGGCCAGTCTTTACGTACAGCCAATCTAAGCTCTGCCTTGCCTAATCCAGAATCTTGTGCAACTTCAAGATTAGCCAAGGCATTCTGCTCAATTATCCAGTTTGCAACTGCCTGATTTCCAACATAAGCATCTGCCTGACCAAAAGAAACCGCTTTCAATGCATCAGTGGTGGTTTTAACAACTAGCAATTTTATTTTCGGGTATTTGCTCTTCAACTGTTTGTGTATGTAGTATTGATCCTCTACGGCCACGGTTTTGTTGTTTAAATCATCTAGGCCTGCAATAACTGGACTTCCCTTACGAGTAATAATAACGGTTGGAAGAGCAAAATAAGACCAGGTAAAACTCAGAAAATGCTCACGCTCCGGAGTTTTTACCACACTACTAACCATATCAACCTTATGGTTTTTTATGTTTTTTACTGTTGTCGCCCAGTCATCGTGCGTCAATATCTTGAAATGAATACCCAGCCTTTCCTCAATCAAATGAATGATATCTGCACTCAATCCATGCAAACGGCCCGAGTCATCTACAAATTCAAATGGCGGCCAATTCTCCTCGCTGGCTAACTGAATAACAGGGTGTTCTGTTAACCAATGTTGTTCTTTAAGAGTTAATTTGACTTTATTGAAATCAGGAACTGATGGCTTATAAAAAAAACTATTGTCTATCCGGCTGGTCTTGACAAATCCCAGCCGCAAATATTCCTCAGCAGTGTGTTGATAACGATCAGGATTAATTGATCCCAATTCAATCAATTCCGGAACAATCATCTGCCAGGTAGTATTTGCCGCATACCGTAAATAATCGGCCGACATCAACGGATTATATTTTTTCTGGATCAATTCAATGATCTCATCGGGATGAGCCAAAGCATATTGCCAACCTTTAACTGTCGCCTTAACCATTCGGGCCACACGCCCTGGATGCTGACTCAATTCCTGTTGTGAAGTAAAAAAGTTATCACCATAAAAATCAATACCATAATTTTGTGGATTGATAATATTGACTTCAACCCCTTGCTCCTTCAGTAAAAAGGGTTCCGACGTTGTATAAGCAAAAATAACATCAATTTTTCCATCAACGAACTGCTGAAAATAGCCGCTGTCATAATTTATTTTTCTAATTTTTGATAAATCTCCCAAAGTATTGAGCAACAAAGTATTGAGTGCCGCATCACCTTTATTACTGTTATTAAAAGCGACACTTTTTCCAACCATTTCATAGGGACTGATAATCCCGGAATCTCTGCGGGAAAGAAAAACCAATGGCGAATGCTGAAAAAATTGTTTGAGTAAAACGACTGGCTTGCCGTTTAAGTGATAAAGCAATAAAGTGCTGTCTGAAACACCGTATTCAGAATCTCCATTGACAACCTGCTCAACATTATCTTTGGAAAAATCAATTTCTTTGAGTTTAACCTTTAACCCTTCTTCTCGATAAAAACCCTTTTCAATTGCCGCGTAATATCCAGCAAACTGAAAGCTATGATGCCACTTTAATTGAATAGTGACTTTCTCAAGTTTGGCATATACCTGAAGGGGGAGAAACAGCAATAACAAGCAAGCCGTAAAACAAATAAACACCCGAAACCTGTTTTGATTGAAAGGCTTTTGACTGATATTGCTTAGAAATATTGGGGTTAAAACACTCATCCCTATTTGCTAAGTAAGCATCTATGAAATTACGCCACCTCAGCGATTGCAACAAACTCATCAAGGTGCTCAACAAAAATACCAACCAGAGTCGGATCAAAATGGATTCCTTTTTGTGCAACAATATAAGCCACTGCCTCGTCGACAGGCCAGGCATCCTTGTACAAGCGTGCATGAGTCAAAGCATCAAAAACATCTGCCAAAGCTACAATTCTGCCATAAATATGTATTTCCGTCCCTTTTAAACCTCTTGGGTAGCCCGTGCCATTCCATTTTTCATGGTGCTCATGAGCAATAATCGCCGCAGCCTTAATCAGTTTACGCTTTGATCCTGACAATAATTTATATGCATTAGTGGTGTGGGCTTTCATTAAGGTAAATTCCTGTTCAGTATATCTCCCAGGTTTATGAAGAATTTCTACAGGGACCGTCATTTTACCGATATCATGCATAGGCGCCGCATGATAAATAATTTCCACATCTTCCTTATTCAAACTGCCATAGTAAGTGGCTAAAAGCCTGGAAGCAGCCGCCATACGCTTGATATGTTTTCCTGTTTCATCAGACGTTGCTTCCATTAATTCCGCCAGCATGTAAATCATTTCCTTTTGATTTTCTTCAAGTTCCGTTAACAACCGTATTTTCTGCCACTTGGCCTTGTTTTCAAGATTAATATTCTGCTGCTTCAACAAGACCTTGGCTTGATAAAGCTGAATATGATTTTTTACTCGTGATAACAACTCATCTGCATGGAAAGGTTTGCAAATATAATCAACGCCCCCAGCTTCAAAACCTTTGGTAATGGATTCCACATCGACTCTGGCTGTTAAAAAAACAACTGGCACGTCCCGCCATTTCGGCGATGCTTTTAACTGACGGCAGACCTGATATCCATCCAACCCGGGCATCATGACATCCAGTAATATCAAATCAAATTCGGATGATTCCTGCTCCAGAATTGCAAGCGCCTGGTTGCCGTTATTTGCAAAAGAGAACTCATAGCTGTCTTCCTGAAGGATATTCATTGCAACCTGGATATTATCGACAACATCATCGACAATCAGGATTCGCTCGGCATGATTCATTGTGGTCTACGATTTTTTACGGGTTCACCGATTATAACCAAAATCAGTTGCTTAAATATACCATCATTAAGATTAACTTAAAAATATTCGTTTTTTGGATACTTCCTGAGCAAAAATCAAATCCAGTTTGTTCATGTTCTTGATTTTTTATCTAGCAGCCAGACTGAATCGCACCAGTCATGCCTAACTCTGTTGTCCAATAATATTCGGAACAACATTCAATTCATCTTCTTGACTTTCCTGATCTGGCTTAAAAATCCGCACAGCAGTCGGATAAGCGAATTCAAGATTGTTTTGTTCGAGTATTTCGGCAATCTTATACAATATATCTTCCTTCACCGCCAACCACTCCGCCCAATTGACAGTTCTGGAAAAACAGTAAATTAAAATATCAATGGAAAATTCATTATAGCGATCTACAAATACTAACAAAGTAGATTTAATCCCCTGCATATCTTCACGGGAGGTCAATCGAAACTGTCTGCGTTTGTCGCCAATAAACTGTTCCTTAGGATTGGCGATTTCAGGATGTTCGATCAACATAGTTCTGATGTCCTCAACAGCATGGCGAATATCATTCATGTCGCTTTCATAAGTAACCCCGACATACATCTTGATCCTTCTGCCAATGGCGCGCCGATTCCAATTTTTAACACTGGATACTGAAATCAATGAATTGGGAATAGTAATTAGAGCATTATCAAAAGTTCTGATAGTGGTACTGCGCAAACCAATTTGAACCGCTGTACCTTCAACATCACCAATTTCAATCCAGTCACCAATACTGAACACATTATCAATTAGTAAAGTAATCCCCCCAAGCAAATTAGATAAACTGTCCTTTGCAGCCAATGCAAATGCCAAGCCTCCTATGCCGAGCGTTGACATCAGCGCCGCAATACTGATCCCAAAACGGTTAAGCAACAATGATAATGCAATTATAATAAACAGCCCTTTGGTTGCCTTAATGCTGAGATTAACCAGTTCCTTACGTAATTGTCGATTTGCTCTGGAAAATTTGTCGAGTTGCAAAACAACAATGCTATCCAGAACCTTGAACAAAATCCAAAGGCCGATCACCATATAGATAATAAAAAACAGGTTTCCCAAAGAGGACTTATATTCGGTTTTATACAGCAGAGCATAGGTTGCCAAATCAAGACTGAAAATGACAATCAAGGTAAAAACCGGTCGCCTCAAAGTATAGTAAATTTCTTCGGTATGCTCATCTTTACCTTGCAAAAAATACCTTTCAACCAACCAGCTTATACCTTTAACGGCAAGTGGATACCAAAAAACCACCAACATTACGATCAGCAAGGAAACAATAATCCCGCCCATATCAATCCGTAATGGCGCAAGCTTATGATTAGCTGGCCGAAACACCTCGAAATTATTGAAAAATGCTATTGTCGAAAGCAGTGATATTTTCTGGAACCAGTGGGTAGTTGCAACCTTGCCGGGATTTGCAATCACAAATGACAAAATATCCTGATAAGTATCAAAAACCAGTTCCAACTCAGAAATATTTTTCTTTAGATCTGCATAAACCTTGCTCGAATCGCCTCCCTTAGGTAATTTGTATTGCTGCATTTCCTTGTGGACAGCATTGAGACGAGCGACAGATTCATCTACTATTTCATCAACACTTGTATAACTTCTTGAAGCCTCGATTAAATATTGCAAATACTCCAGAATATTGCGTTTAATTTTGAAATAAGCTAACTTGGCCTTATCCCGTTGTACCGCCAAATCATTACCCCGACTTTTATTGATGGCTATTCTGGAATTTAAAAATTGTATTTGCTCTCTATCCTCAAGTATTGGCAATTCATCTATCGATGTTCTACCTAATAAAGTAATTAGTTGATTTAAAACATTGCTCTTTTTTTCTAACAGCAAATCAATTTCATTCTCAGTTTCGGTTTGAGGCAATTTCTGATTCAAATGCATCAAATCTTCTATGTATTTGAAAATCTGTTCCTGATCGGAAAATGAAGCTGGTTGCGATTTTTTGCTGGCCTTTGGGAGAGGCTGTTTTGCTGACTCTTCTGCAGTCGATAATTGTTTGGTTTGCTCTTGTGTTGGGACGGAAACAGCCTTCGACTTTGCTGCTGATTCCTGAGTGATGCTTTCCTCTAATGAAGGGGGCGTTTCAGACGAGGCTTGGGGTTCTTTCTCTGAATTCTCGGTTTCAACAGAATCAGCTGATTCAAGATTTTCAGACGATGAAATGGGTGTTGTCGATTCACTTTCCTGCTCAGAAGGAAGCGTGCTGTTTTCTGCTGCATTCGTTTGTACAACCGGGCTATCAGTGGATTCAGCCAGTACAGAAAAACTCAACAAACATAGCAGCAATAAAAAAAAATAATATTTCATATTTTTTTGCTGAATTCGATATTATCAATCAACCGGGTTTTGCCCAATTTTGCCGCAGTCAATATAACCAGCTCTGTATCGCCCGGTTTTGCAGGATGCAAGTCCAGACTACGACAAATTGCAAAGTATTCTGGTTCAAAACCACTGTGTTTTAACCTGTCAATTTGTCGTTGCGTTATTTCTGGATACGATTTGCAATTAGTCAGCGCCTCATCTTTTGCATCAAGCAATGCCTGATAAAGCTTGGGGGCAATTGCTCTCTGTTTAGAAGTTAAATAACTATTCCTGGAACTCATGGCCAAGCCATCTGGCTCACGAAATGTCGGCATCGCATTTATCGTCACTGGAATATTCAAATCCCGTACCATTCGTTGTATAACACGCAATTGCTGAAAATCCTTCTGGCCAAATACAGCTAAATCAGGCTGAACAATATTAAGTAACTTACACACGACTGTTGCCACACCGGAAAAATGCCCAACCCTGGAAGCTCCGCAATATTGCTCAGATAATCCTGAAACAGTAATCCTGGTTGAGGCGTCTGGAAAATAAATTTCTTCCCTATCCGGAACAAATAATACATCAACCTGAGCGTTTGCAAGCTTTTCCTGATCCTCCTGCAACGTGCGCGGATAACTCAAAAAATCTTCGCCTGGAGCAAATTGTGTGGGATTCACAAAGATGCTAACGACAACCCTTTCTGCCTTTGTTTGCGCAGCTTTTACCAATGATAAATGTCCCTGGTGCAAATTACCCATGGTTGGCACAAAACCAATACTTTGTCCTGCCTGTCTCCATTGTTGAACCACCCCACGCACCTGCTCAATAGATTGAATTGCCTGCATAATCAATATGAATGTTCAGATGTTGGAAATTGTCGCTGTTTGACTTCAGCAATATATTGGCTTATTGCTTCTGAAATATCTGCAGCCCCCTTCAAGTAGTTTTTGGAAAATCTGGGTCGACGACTAACACCAATATCCAGCATGTCGTAAATAACCAACACCTGACCATCACAATCCACTCCAGCGCCAATCCCAATGACTGGAATCTGCAATTGATTGGTTATTTTTTTTGCCAATTTTGCCGGAATGCATTCCAGAATCAATAAACTGGCTCCCGCTTGTTCCAGTTGAATTGCGTCAGCTAAAATCTTGTCAGCCGAGTTTTTTTCCCTGCCCTGGACGCGGTAGCCTCCCAATTGATTAATCGATTGGGGTAGTAAACCCAAATGCGCACAGACGGGAATACTTTGTGCAACCAAAAAAGCAATTATCTCCGGCTTTGCGCCTTCCAGCTTCACCATCTGCGCCATACCTTGCTGCATTAACTTTGCTGCATTTTCAGCTGCTATTTCCGGAGTTGGGTAACTCATAAACGGTAAATCCACGACCACAAAAGCATTTTCCCTTGCACTGGTCACGCATTGACTGTGATAAACCATTTCATCAACAGTAACAGGAACGGTAGATTCTTTTCCCTGCACCACCATGCCCAACGAATCCCCTACCAGAATTAAATCAATGCCCGCCTGATCCAAAATTGCAGCAAAGCTGGCATCATAAGCAGTTAAACAGGCAATTTTTTCACCTGTTTGCTTCATTGCTTGTAAATCCAGTATTGATAAGCTTTGCTTATTGGTTGATGAATCTTTAGATGTCATAAATAGATTTTTTCTAAACCGTCAGGTGGCACTTTCATTAATAAATCTGTCAGTTTTCCGACTCCTGGAATATCCAGTTCAGGCGCAATTTCATGAAGCGGATACAACACGAAAGCCCTATCTGCCATCCCATAATGAGGAACCTTTAGATCAGGGTGATCAATTTGTTGATTACTATAGAGTAAAATATCCAAATCCAATGTCCGTGCAGCCCACCGTTGATCTTTCCTGACCCTACCATGCTGAGTTTCAATTTGCTGCAATTTTCTAAGCAAATCAAGTGGCTCAAGGCTGGTATTTACTGCCATCACCGCATTAATATAATCGGGCTGATCTTTTGGTCCCATTGGCACACTACGATAAAGGCTCGAAAAAGCAATTTCCTGAACATCTTGCAAATGCTTAATTGCTGACCGTGCCGAAATTATCTGGTCTACCGGTTTTTCCAGATTACTACCAAGGCCGATATAGACAATGTGTTGAAAATCAGGCATACCCTCTAATCTTTTGTGGTGACTGACTGTTTTGATGGCTTCGGCGATCTTTTGCTTTTGGGGCGACGCCGCTTGTTTCTATGGTGTCCTGCTGCCTTTTTCAGCATTTTTCCTTGTTCATCCTGATTCGCGACTTGAAATTTTGTCCACCAATCAGCCAACTCAGGATCAGCCCCTCCGGTTTCCGCTCTTAATAACAAAAAATCGTAGGCAGCTCGAAACCTTGGATGTCCAAGTAACTTATAAGCTCTAACGCCACTTCGATGGGAAAAACGACCTTGAAGAGTCCAAACTTCAGTCATTGCCAAACCGACACGTTTAGGGAAAGCAGTGTGCTTCAATTGAGACCTGATTGCCTCCCTGGCAGCTTCCTGATAAGCAATCGCGCCATGCTTTCCTTGTTGAATTTTTTCTTTGGCCATAGATTGGACCGGTTCCCATAAAAATGCCGCCATTAAAAAATAAGGCGTAACACTTTTATCTTCGTTAATGCGGAGATCAGTATTCTCTAGCGCTTTAGCTAAAAAAAGCCGTGGGAAACCGTCAGTTTCCGATTGTAAACTCATATCCGTAGCCGGGAAAAGCACGGTAAACAAGTCATAATGGCGAAGCATCTCAAAAGTCTGAACCGCGTAACCGGAGATAAACAGCTTTAAAACCTCATCATATAAACGGGCAGGTGGGATATTAGCCAGCAAAGTCGCCATGCCAGGAATGACGCGCTCGCTTTCGGGATGTATTTTGAAACCCAGTTTTACGGCAAATCGGATTGCCCGCAACATTCTCACCGGATCCTCCCGATATCGGGTAGTTGGATCACCAATTAATTTCAGAATCCCTTGCTTATGATCCTCCATACCGCCAACATAGTCGACAACGGAAAAATCCCGAATATTATAGTAAAGCGCATTTACCGTAAAGTCCCTGCGCCATACATCTTCTTCGATGCTGCCAAAAACATTATCCCGCAACAAACGACCATCTTCATGAACACGTTCATTAGCAAAATCATCTGTACCGCGAAATGTGGCAACTTCAATAATTTCCCGACCAAAAAATACATGGGCCAAACGAAATCGCCGGCCAATCAAACGACAATTTCTAAAAACTTTTTTTACTTCCTCAGGACTGGCGTTGGTAGCTACATCAAAATCTTTTGGCTCTCTGCCCAACAAAAGATCTCTGACACATCCACCGACCAAATAAGCCTCATATCCGGATTTTTTAAGCCGATATAACACCTTCAATGCATTTTCGCTAATATTTTTTCGTGAAATATTATGCTCAGAACGAGAAAAAACTCTGGCCTCGCTTTGCTTGGTTAGCTTGTTATTTCCGTTCGGAAGGATTCTTTTAATGAAGTTTAAAATAATAGTTGTACCCTTGTTCGTTTTATAGTTGGTTATCGAAATTATTGTGGTGATGGCCTGCGCTCCCTATTTCTCTAAACATAAGCAAATGCCTTCATCTTTGAAAAAATTAACATCTTGATGCGACTGACTTAAAGGAACCTTCTTTAAATTTTATAATGATCCCCGTAAATATCTACCTGTGCCGTAGTGAAATTACGGATTCAGGATCTAATTAATCGGCCAATTTTTACCGGTTATATCCTTTTCATCATAACATTTTTGTAATTTGACGACCTCAAGCCTTAACATTTTTTTTACATAACCATTTTAAATATAGTAGAATTAGATAGTTATACCCTAACACATAAAAGACCTTTAGTTTGACTAAGGAACGGGCATGAAATAACTTTAACAACTGGCTTGTCTTTTTATCCGTCTTCTGTGTTGTAAAAATAGTTACATAGCTGGCTATGCGCCTATTTCTACGCCTTGAATACGAATAAAAATACTGCGCCAGTTGCCAAACTTATTCCGTGCCCGTTCCTAACAAAGACTTATCAACTCATTTTTTTGGAAAACATTTAAAGTCAGAATTTCCAAGTAACAGAGGCTAGTATGACTAAAAAGATTCTTGATTCACTGCTTGATCACCCCTTAGCAACCAGCATCCTGGTGATAGATTTCGTTATCCTGCTACTCCACAAGCCCCCATTTCTATTTTCTTTACTGATGTTGGGTGGTTTAGTCGCAGTTTGCATGTATCTTGGACAAAGAATGTCCGTTTAATATTCCAACAGCGAGAAATTTTTCGAAAAAATGCCCGACGATCAAGCATTACCATCGCCGGGCTTTTTTCGTCGAATTGCCGTAGTTTTTTATGACACCCTATTACTGCTGGCAATACTTTTTTTTGCAACGGCAATCGCATTACCCTTTAACAAAGGTGAGGCTTTCACCAATTCCAACATACTCTACCCCGGGTATCTACTAGGCATTAGCTTTCTCTATTATGGTTGGTTTTGGACGCATGGCGGGCAAACTCCGGGCTTAAAAACCTGGAAACTACGCGTTCTGGATTTCGATCAACGCCCAATATCCTGGAAACAGGCATTTTTTCGTTTTATTTTCGGATTATTTTCATGGACTGCTTTTGGCGCCGGTTTTTTGTGGATTCTAATCGATAAGAACAAACTCTCCTGGCATGACCATCTATCAAAAACCCGACTTTGTCAGAAAACTTTAGAATCCTGAACGCAGCTTAGCAACGCTCAACAAAATTGAAACATATATCGTAACTATTCAGCATATTTAATTTATCAAAATTACCCAATTTCAGTGCCTTATGGAAGAAGTGTTTGTGTCATGGATGACACAATCAAGCCTACAGGGACGTATTTACGGCGTCTTCTGGAATAAGTCACTGATATTGAATCTATAAATATGCTGAATAGTTACCAAATATCTAGCGTAACCTGATTATTGCGAATGCTGCAACCATTAATACCAGAGAACTGGGTAAAGCAGCCATAATCATTGGGTTTAAATCATAAGCCAAAGCGAGGTTCCCTGTCATTTTATCAATGATATTGAAACCCATTCCCAGCAAAGCGCCCACCATCATTCTTGCACCAAGGCTCACTCCCCGCCTGACACCAATGACAAAAGGTACCGAAACCAACAACATAACAAAAGTTACAATTGGTTTAACGATCCTCCTCCAAAATGCCAATTCATATTTTTTTGATTGCTGGTTATTTTCTTTCAAAAATTTAATATAACTGGATAAATCTTTTAATGGCATATTATCCGGCTTAATTACCACAATATTCATCAAATTTGGATCAATTTTGGAAGTCCAGTCTTCCATAACCTTTTTTGTTGCAATGACCTGCGTTGGGGTGATTTCTGTCTGTTTGATATTTTGTAGAACCCATTTTTTCTCATCTTCCAAATAAATAGCTTGTTGCGCGTGTTTTACAAATCGTAATTTTCGACTTTTATCATACTCGTATAAAGTCAGATCATTTACCAAGCCTTCACCGGCAATCTGAATAACATTCACAAAGGTATTACCATCTCTGAGCCATAATCCGTAAAGCGTACTCATGACCCGGCTTTCATTGGTAGCTTCCTCCTTCATCAACCGGGCCTGTTTTTCAGTCCCAGGAGCAATAAACTCCCCAATTGCTACGGCAACTAACGCCAAAAAAATACCGGCTAACCACACCGCTTTAAGAATATCTATGATGGAAAACCCTGATATTCTCATAGCAATAATTTCCCTATTATTGGCCATATTACCAAGAACAAAAAGGCTTCCTAATAAGGCAGCCGAAGGCATCAGTTCATAAATATAAAGTGGCGTCAACAAACCTAAATACATAAAAACATGATTCATGTCATAGCTTCCTTTCCCAACATCTCCCATTTGATCTTTCAAGGTGAACAAACAAACCAAAGTTGTTAAAACCAGCAACGCAACAAACGCACCCTTAAGTACTTCTTTAAAAATATATCGAACTAGAACCCTCATCCCGGCGTTTTCCCTGTTAATTGAAAAATCACCCATTTTTTTCCGTAAACCTTGACCAACAACACTGCAATGAGAATCAACATCAGAACATAAACCCAAACATATCCCATCCACAATGGAATCGTTTCTTCAGCCACCAAATTTTGGTTAATCTTCTGTAGATAAGAATAGGAAAAATATATCACCAACGAGGTAAATATATTTCCGTATACACCTCCTCGTGGCGCCACCTGAGATAAAGGGATTGCTAAAGAAGCCAGAACAATAATTCCTATAGGAATTGATAATCTTCTCTGAACTTCTGCAATATCCACCGGCACTTGATTTGTTAACAGTCTTTCAGTAGGAATTGCATCACGATTCAGATTGACAGATGTTGCTTCAAAATCCAGCCTGACAGCGTATTCAGAAAATTTCTCAATTATAAAATTCAATTCTCCAGGCTTTCCCTGAACACGCTCACCGTTTGCAAACACGATATAGCGTCCTCCAGGCAAATTCTGAAAAGTTGCTGTTTCAGAATTAATGACCCCTTCTTGCCCCCTGATTCTGCTTTGAACAAAAACCTTGTGCATAATATTTTTACTGTCGATATCTTCAACATAAAAAACCAATTCGCCATTTTTATGTTCGGTAAATCGACCGGGAGCAATAACTCTTATATCTGAAGCTTGCTTGTCCAGCTGCATCATGGTTTGAATAGTTGCCTCTGCCCAGGGTGCGGTGACCAATGAAAGTTCAAATGTTACTAAAGCGAGTGGAATGGCGAAAAAAAAGCTTGCCCGGTATAAAACCCCTATTCCTGCTCCAGCAGAGGCCAGTGCTGACATTTCCTGATCTCGGTACATTCTGCCTAGCACCATGATAACACCGACAAAAATTGATACTGGTAGCAATTCGATCGCAGCCTCGACAATTTTAAGCCCCAAAATATTAATGATGGTCTGGCCAGAAATCTGACCTTCAATCGCCTTAGCCAAAACCTTTATAAAACTACGGCTGACAATAATGACAACAATCACCAGTAAAGTTGAAAAAACAGTCTTGGTCAGATCAGAAAGGATCATTTTATCCAGAACTGTAATAAACCGCCTGCTAGCCATGCTTTATCTCCTTGGGAAAAAC
Organism: uncultured Methylomonas sp.; assembly: GCA_964530345.1. GTDB lineage: Bacteria > Pseudomonadota > Gammaproteobacteria > Methylococcales > Methylomonadaceae > JALSJK01. Next base: position 6,794 of record CAZGYJ010000019.1, on the reverse strand, counting down.
AACGCCGCAAACATTAATGACATTCATTATGTTGTATAATTTGGAAGCGAAAAATCAACTATTATATACTTTGCACAATAATTATTGCTTTGAAGATTTTTTTCGCAGCTAACGCCTAACTAACGCCTTTAACACCAAAAACCGGAAAACCTATGGATTACAGAATTGACAATACGCCTTTAGATAAACTTCAAACCGAATGTCTTGTTCTTGGCGTTTATGAAGACCAGCAATTGAGTCCATCCGCCGAAAAAATTAACGCATTGACTGATGGTCTGATTTTCAATATCTTGAAACGAGGCGATCTGCCCGGAAAAACCGGGGATACACTAGCAATCAATTTTATTCCTAATAGCACTATTGAGCGCATCTTACTGGTTGGACTTGGCAAACAAGAACCGTTATCGAGAAAGAATTTTCGTAAAGTATTAGCGTCAGCAATAAAGATCCTTAAAGATTACAAAATTAAAACAATTACCAGCGCCCTTTCTGAAGCTGACGTCACCGACTGCGATATCGCGTGGAAAACCCGGCAAACCATCGAAATTTTTGCCGATCATTGCTATCAGTTCCAACAATGTAAAAGCCAAAAAGACCCGGATCTCATTTTGGAAACCGTACAATTTACTGATTCTGAACAAAACAACACCTTACTAGAACAAGGTATTTCTCAAGGCCAGGCCATTGCGGAGGGTATCAAACTGGCAAAACAGCTCGCTGACCTTCCGGGCAATATTTGCACACCGACCTACTTAGCCGAACAGACTCAGGGATTAACCCAAGCTCATGAAAAATTAAGCTGCAATATCCTTGAAGAAGCCGATATGGAAAAACTGGGGATGGGGTCATTACTGTCTGTCAGTCGTGGCAGCCGGCAACCGGCCAAGCTAATTGAGCTTCACTATCAAGGTGGCAACAAAAATGACAAACCGATTGTTTTAATCGGCAAAGGTCTAACCTTTGATGCTGGCGGCATTTCATTAAAGCCAGGCGCCGGAATGGACGAAATGAAATACGATATGTGTGGTGGCGCTAGTGTTATAGCTACTTTACAAGCCGCCGCCATGCTGAATCTGCCATTAAACATTATCGGTCTGGTTCCATCCTCAGAAAACATGCCTGATGGCGATGCCAACAAACCTGGGGACATTGTCACCAGCATGTCGGGCAAAACCATTGAAATTCTCAATACTGATGCCGAAGGCCGGTTAATTTTATGCGACACGCTGACCTATGCTGAAAAGTTCAATCCCGAAGTAGTCATTGACTTAGCCACACTTACTGGCGCATGCATCGTTGCATTAGGCAGACATCCCAGCGGCCTGCTCGGCAATGATGATGCTCTATGCAACGATATTGTTGCTGCCAGCAAAACTGCTTGCGATAGCGTTTGGCGACTGCCTATCTGGGAAGAGTATCAGGAACAACTTAAATCAAATTTTGCTGATATGGCTAACATTGGCGGTAAAGATGCAGGCACTATCACCGCCGCTTGCTTTCTGGCCCGATTTGCCGAGGATTTTCGCTGGGCACATCTGGATATCGCCGGAACTGCCTGGCGAACCGGAAATAATAAAGGTGCAACCGGTCGCCCAGTTGCTTTGCTGACACAGTTCCTTATTGATCGCGCTAATGGCTGATGTTAATTTTTATGTGCTGCCATCCAGCTCCGAACAAGGCAGATTAAATTTCGCCTGCAAACTTGCCGAAAAAGCTTATCGTGCAGGCAATAAAATCTATATGCAGACAGAAAATGAGACACAAAAAAACAAACTTGATGATCTGCTGTGGACATTTCGCGCAGGAAGTTTTGTGCCCCACCAGGAATTTCCTTTAAACGAGCTGGACGAAACAAACAAAGTGTTGATCGGAACAATCGAAGCCCCCGAGGGATGGCAGCAAACGATTATCAATTTATCCAGTCACTGCCCTGAAAACCCTGAACTTGCCGAACGCATTCTGGAAATTCTGGATAACGACGAAACCGTGAAAAATGCTGGCAGAAAACGCTACCGGCATTATCAGCAGTCAGGCTTCAATATTAATACCTACAAAATGTAGCTTCTACAATTTCAAATATTACAACTCACATGGAAAAAACCTATTCCCCCCAATCAATAGAACAAAGCTGGTATCAAACCTGGGAAGAAAAAGGCTATTTTGCCCCCCAGGAAGGCAATGGCCATGCCTATTGCATCATGATTCCACCCCCTAATGTAACTGGCAGCCTGCACATGGGCCATGCTTTTCAAGACACTATTATGGATGCCTTAATCCGCTTCCATCGCATGAAGGGGGAAAAAACCCTCTGGCAGGTCGGCACTGACCATGCCGGCATCGCCACACAAATGGTTGTTGAACGCATTATCAATGCCGAAGGCAAAACCCGTCATGATTATGGCAGAGAAAAGTTTATCGAAAAAGCCTGGCAATGGAAAGCCGAATCCGGCGGCACCATTACCAAACAATTACGCCGAATGGGAACCTCGCTGGATTGGTCGAGAGAGCGCTTTACGATGGACGAAGGTCTATCGAAAGCTGTTCAAGAGGTTTTTATCAGCCTCTATGAAGAAGGCCTGATTTATCGCGGCAAACGCCTGGTAAATTGGGATCCTGTCTTGCATACGGCAGTTTCTGACCTGGAAGTATTATCCGAAGAAGAAAATGGCCATATGTGGTACATGCGCTATCCGCTAACCAATAAAACCGGCCATGTTCTAGTTGCAACAACCCGTCCAGAAACCATGTTGGGCGATGCTGCTGTTGCCATCCATCCTGATGACGAGCGTTATAAACATCTACTTGGTGAATTTGTGGAATTACCGCTAACCGGCCGCAAAATTCCAATTGTTGCTGACGAGCATGTTGATCCTGAATTTGGAACGGGTTGCGTAAAAATCACACCGGCACATGATTTTAACGATTATGAAGTCTGGCAACGCCATCGTGATCATTCTGCCATTCAAGACCAGCCTCATGGCGGCCTGATTAATGTTTTTACCGTTGATGCAGCCATCAGGGAAAATCAGGATGATGAGAGCAATCTGATTCCTGAAAAATATACCGGCCTGGATCGCATGAAGGCCCGTAAACAAATCCTCTCAGATCTTGAAGCTGAAGGTCTGCTGGAAAAAACCGAAGATCACAAACTTATGGTTCCGCGTGGCGATCGCTCCGGAAGTATTATTGAACCATTTTTGACTGACCAATGGTATGTTAAGGTTGAACCTCTGGCAAAACCAGCCATTGAAGCCGTAGAAAATGGTGATATCCGATTTGTTCCTGATAACTGGAAAAATACCTATTTTGAATGGATGCGGAATATTCAGGACTGGTGCATTTCCCGTCAAATCTGGTGGGGTCACCGCATACCAGCCTGGTACGATCAGGAAGGTAATGTCTATGTCGGAAAGTCAGAACAACAAATCCGCGAGCAACACAAATTGCCGGATGATTGCATCCTCAAACAGGATGAAGATGTCCTGGACACCTGGTTTTCATCCGCGCTTTGGCCTTTTTCCACGTTGGGCTGGCCCGATAAAACACCGGAGCTGGAAAGCTTTTATCCCACCAATGTTCTGGTTACCGGTTTTGACATCATTTTCTTCTGGGTTGCCCGAATGATTATGATGGGCTTGAAATTTATGGACGAAGTACCTTTTCGGGAAGTTTATGTGCATGGCCTGGTTCGAGATGCCGAAGGTCAAAAAATGTCCAAATCAAAAGGCAATATTCTGGATCCGATTGATGTCATTGATGGAATTACATTAGAAGACCTGCTACGCAAAAGAACTGCCGGCATGATGCAGCCGCATTTGGCGCAGCGCATAGAAAAACAAACCCGCAAGGATTTTCCGGAAGGTATTCCCGCCTATGGAACGGATGCTTTGCGCTTCACCTTCGCATCCCTTGCCTCTACGGGACGTGATATTCGTCTTGATAATGGCAGAATTGAAGGATACCGTAATTTTTGTAACAAATTATGGAATGCTGCCCGCTATGTCTTAATGAACACTGAAGGCCAGGATAATGGTTTATCAGATCAACCATGTGAATTTTCAACCGTCGATTTATGGATTGAATCCCGTTTAAATCAAGTTATTGACGAAGTGACCCGAGCGATCAATAACTACCGGCTGGATCTGGCCGCACAGGCTATTTATGAATTCACCTGGAATGAGTATTGTGACTGGTATCTGGAACTCGCTAAAATTTCTCTTCAATCTGATAACAAGGCCTTGCAGCGTGGCACCCGAAAAACCTTAATCTCTGTTCTGGAAACCCTGCTGCGTCTGGCACACCCCATTATTCCCTTCATAACCGAAGAAATTTGGCAACGAGTTGCGCCTCTGGCCGGAAAAACCGGTGAAACGATTATGCTGCAAGCTTATCCGGAATCTGATTCAGAACAAATTAACCGGCAAGCTATTGCCGAAATAAACTGGGTTATGTCTTTTATTCTGGGTGTGCGACGAATTCGGGGGGAAATGAATATTCCTCCTGGTAAATCTTTATCTGCATTACTTCAGGACGGTTCAGAACAAGACAAATCTGCTTTGGAAAAACACGCTGTTTACCTGAAAAAACTGGGCCGCTTGGAATCTATTACCTGGCTTTCCCCACAGGATCAAGCCCCTGAGTCCGCAACAGCGTTAGTCGGGGATATGAAAATTCTGATACCAATGGCGGGGTTGATTAATAAAGACGCTGAACTGGCGAGACTTGAAAAAGAAATCCAGAAAATCAAAAAAGATTTACCAAGAATTGAAGGAAAATTGAATAACCCCGGTTTTGTTAAAAAAGCTCCTCAGGCTGTCATCAACAAGGAGAAAGAAAAACTAACAGCCCTGCAATCTTCTTTACAAAATTTACAGGAACAGCATAAAAAAATCAGCGCCTTGTAGGGTAAAACCTATTATGGCTTTTTCACCAAAAAGTTAGATTTTTAATGGTGGAAAAGCCACGCTCATCCAAAAAAACTAAAAATCTCCCGCCAGCTCTTCAACTGCCTCATCAACACGGAAAAACACTTGCCCTGGCTTTAGTTGCTCGATAAATTCAGTCCTCTCCAATTTATCCATAACCGGCCCCTTGACTTCGGCAAGATGCATAATTATGCCTAATGCCTTAAATGAACGATTCAAATTTTCCAGTGCTTCTAAAGCGGTTGCATCGATATAACTCACTGAAGTAAAAATAAAAACAACGTGTTCAACTGACTTCTGCTTTGCCAGTTCAGCCATTACACAATCTTCAATATAGCCGGCATTGGAAAAAGTCATATTTTCGTCTACTCTGACCAGCAGTAAATTACCCCAGGTCTGAACTTTATGACGTTCCACATTGCGATAATGTTCGGTATTTGGAACTCTCCCAACGACTGCAATATGTGGTTTACTGGTTTTGCGCAAATAGGCAGCAATCGTTAAGATAATGCCTAACGTCAACCCCTCTTCGATTCCAAAAAAAAGTACCCCAATAAATGTTGCTAATTCTGCAACACCATCAGCTCGATCGTATGCCCAGGTATGAAAAATATTTCTTATTTTTACTAACGGTAGAATTGCCAACAGGATAATAGCCGCCAAGGTGACTTTTGGAATAATCTCAAACCAGTCAGTAAAAAAAATAACGGCCAGACTAATTATTCCCACAGCAAAAATCATTGCCATCTGGGTGCGTGCGCCTGCAGAAAAATTAACCATGGTTCGACTAAATCCACCCGCAACGGACATGCCACCAGAAATTGCAGTTGCAACATTTGCCGCACCTAAGGCAATTAACTCCTGATTCGCATCTATTCGCTGATTACGCATATTTGCGGTAACCTTAGCAATTGCAACACTTTCAACGTAGGCTATCAGGGCAATAAATCCGGCATAAGGAAGCAGCAAATGCCACTTTTCTGAAATTTCAAAATTTAATGATATCTTTGGCAAACCGGAAGGAACCGCACCAATAATTTTCACCCCACTCATCTCGGCCAAGTTGAAATGGCTAACAAATAAAGTTCCAAAAAAAACCGCAACCAATGGTCCACTTTTACTTATTGCCATAACAAGGGTGTCCATCACTCCTATTTTTTTAAGGAGAAAAACCAGTGGTCTGGAAAAAAAAAACAATAAAGCGATACTAAATACACCGACGGCAAATGTCATGTCATTATACTGCTTGACCGCATCGATATAACAAGACATATCCAGCCCGCAATGAGGCTTGGCGATTCCCAGAAAATGTGGTAACTGGCTAAAAATAATCAAAATAGCCGCGCCACTGGTAAACCCGGTTAGCACAGGATGACTGATAAAATTAACCAAGCCCCCCATTCGCAATAGCGCCATTAATAGCAAAATAAATCCACCTTCCATAGCAAGAATAACTGCACTTTCTATTGGGTTTCCAAGCTCACTTATTTCTGGGGCCATCAGGGCGCTGGCAATCATGATAGCAGCCACAGAAACAGGGCCTACCGACGAAGTTCGACTGGTGCCAAACACAGCATAAGCCAACGGCGGCAAGATACTGGCATAAAGACCCAGTTGCGGAGGCAATCCTGCTAACATGGCATAAGCAATAGCCTGGGGAATCAACAAAATTGCGGTTATCACGCCCGCAATGGCATCACCATGAAAATCTTCTTTATTATAGGTTTTGAGCCAGGAAAAAATTGGGAAGTATCGCTCAGCCAAAGATAACAAAACAGCTTTATTTTTTACTGTTGAAGTCATGGAATTCTCTATGAAAAATAAACAAATATACTTCGCGCGGTTACGAATGCGGAATTTATAGCGCAC
>CAZGYJ010000018.1:0-27076 GCA_964530345.1 uncultured Methylomonas sp. | reverse complement strand
ATATTGCCCATGATTTACGCAAACCACTCTCGCGACTACGCAACCGACTGGAAATCACCTTATTGGAGGAACGTGAAAGTCAGGAATATCAACAAATCTTGACTGAAACAATTAATGATGCAGATGAGTTAATTATTACCTTTAATACCTTATTAGAAATTGCACAGACGGAAGCCGAAAGTTTTCGGGGTGAATGGGAATCAGTTGATTTATCAAAATTATTACAGCAACTGGGAGAGCTTTATCAAGAGTTAGCCAACTCCAAGAAGCAAACCTTAAAGCTTACCGTACAAAATGGATTAAAAGTGACTGGCAATCGACATTTATTGGCACAAGCTGTGAGTAATTTATTAGATAATGCCATTAAATATACCCCAGCCAACGGACAAATTATTTTAGCGGCGAAGCAACAACAAAAAAATATAACCCTAAAAGTGAGTGATAATGGTGTAGGTATCCCTACAGATAAGTATAAATTAGTATTAGAGCGGTTTTTCCGTCTTGATTCAGCGCGAAGCATGCCCGGAAATGGATTAGGACTTAGTCTCGTTAAAGCGGTGGCAGATTTGCATCGAGCTAAACTTAGTTTTGAAGACAACCAGCCTGGACTAACTGTTGTGATTATCTTCACAAAATTGAACAATTAGGTATTAATCTAAGTTTACATTTTTATATTGGGTTAATCTTTTTTCTTGAAAGAGTTTTTTTCTTTTTACGATAACCAGGTAACGCAACGTGAATTTGTAAAATTTTTAAAATATCTGTACGTTAGAAAAAATAGACAGGAAAATACCTGAGATTAATTTCTTCACGATATCAGCTTTAAAGGTCAGTTGGTATGGTTCTGGCTTTTTCAATCCGAGCAAAACGAAATATACGATTACGAGGATACCATCCTAACAAGACCCCATTCCACAGCTTCAGGTATACTTGCTCCCATACAGTATTTTTTACAACATTCCTCCAAAATTGTATGAGCGGAAACGAAACTTTAAAAATACGCAGAATTGGAATCGATACTTATCACGAAAATGTTGCTTATCTGAATCGTGATTGTGAATTATATCGTGCTGAGGGATTTCAGGCTTTATCGAAAATAAAAATAAGTTCAGATGGTCATCGAGTGCTTGCGGTACTCAATGTCGTCGATGATCACTCAATCGTTAATTCTGATGAACTTGGTTTGTCAGAACAAGCATTTAGTCAATTGAATATTGAAGCAGGAAGTTCTGTTACTGTTGATCATGCTGAACCTCCGAAATCCATGGATGCGGTACGAAGAAAAATCAATGGCGAGCGATTATCGGAACAAGATTTCATTGATATCGCAACCGACATCGTCGAAAGCCGCTATTCCAAAATGGAAATGGCTGCCTTTTTAGTTGCTACTGGTCAAAATAATCTCGATCGCGATGAATTATTATTTCTTACGAAAGCCATGTTGTTTTCAGGTGAACGTATTAATTGGCATGAATCATTAGTCGCTGATAAACACTGTATCGGTGGTATTCCGGGGAATAGAACATCGATGCTTGTGGTACCCATTGTTGCTGCGCATGGAATGTTGATACCCAAAACATCCAGTCGAGCGATCACTTCTCCTTCTGGCACAGCAGATACCATGGAATTAATTGCCAAAGTTGATTTAGCCCCAGAAAGGCTTTTTGAAATTGTTCAACAAGAAAGAGGATGTCTTGCCTGGGGAGGCACAGCAAAATTAGCTCCTGTTGATGATATGTTAATCTCAGTTGAGCGTCCTTTAGGAATTGACTCACAAGGACAAATGGTCGCTTCAATTTTGTCAAAAAAACTTGCGGCTGGTTCAACACATTTGTTAATTGATATACCGGTTGGGCCAACAGCAAAGGTTAGGCATATGAGGCAAGCTTTAGGGCTACGAAAATTATTCGAATATGTTGGAGATCAGCTAAATATTCATCTGGAGGTCATTATAACTGATGGTCGTCAACCGATCGGTAGAGGCATCGGCCCGGTATTAGAGGCCCGGGATGTCATGCAGGTTCTGAAAAATGACCCTGCTGCCCCTTTTGAACTCAGACAAAAATCCTTGCAGCTTGCTGGACGAATTATTGAATTTGATCCAGACGTTCGTGGTGGGCAAGGATATGCCATTGCCCGGGATATTCTTGATTCTGGCAGAGCTTTAGCTAAAATGAAAGCCATTGTAAAAGCCCAGGGAGAAAAAATTATTGAACTCAGCCCAGGCAAACTTAGCCATGAAGTCGTTGCAGAAAAAGATGGTTTTGTGACCAATATTGATAATTATCAATTGGCTAAAATTGCCAGGATTGCTGGAGCCCCGATGGACAAAAAAGCGGGTGTTGATATATTTAAAAAGCTAGGAGATTTAGTTGAAAAAGGTGATGTTTTATATAAGATTTTTGCTGAATTCCCATCAGATTTTAATTTTTCCACCACATTGTCTACTCAAAAAAATGGTTACACTATTGGAACTAAACAACAAATTCTTGAATCGTTTGTTCCTTATTAACTCAAGGTATTGAAAATGTTGGCTCTCGCTTTCCCTGATTATTTGCCGCAAGCACAACGGCTTGCCAATCGCCTAAAGGTGGAACTAAAAGAAATTTCAATCCACTATTTTCCAGATCAGGAAAGCTTGGTGCGACTCCCTGCAAAAATTTCAGAACATATTCTATTGATACGAAGCCTGAATCAACCAAATGAAAAACTGGTGGAATTATTATTTGCAGCAAAAACAGCTCGAAGATTAGGCGCTAAACGTATTACACTCATTGCCCCCTATTTATGTTACATGCGTCAAGACATTGAAAACCAGCCAGGTGAAGCAATAAGTCAACAAATTATCGGGGAGTGGTTTGCTGATTTATTTGATGATTTAATCACTGTAGATCCGCACTTACACCGTATTTCATCTCTGGATGAAGCTTTTCCTATGAAAAATGCGATTGCTTTATCTGCTGGTACAGTTATTACCGCCCTACTTCAGAAAAAATTTGTTCATGCTATTTTGGTCGGACCAGATAGTGAATCAAAACAATGGGTTGCTGGGCTTGCTGAGAAAATTGGCTTTGATTATGGTATTGCAACAAAAATTCGTCAAGGTGATAAACAGGTTAAAATCAGTCTTCCTAAAACAGATTTTCAAAACCAAACAATTGTTATTGTTGACGATATGGCGAGTACAGGACGAACAATTTTAGAAACTACCAAACTGCTACGATCCCAAGGTGCCAATGATATTTATGCAGTTGTTACCCATCCATTATTTTGCAATGATGCGGAGCAATTACTTAGAAAATCTGGAATAAAAGCTATCTGGAGTACTGATAGCATTAGCCATTCTACAGCGATTATGCATCTTGATGAATTGTTGGCCGACGCAGTTAAACAAATCTGCAACTAAACCAATAATTTTCGTAACTATTCAGCGCATTTAATTTAACTAAAATTATTAAATATCAGTAGCTTATGTAAGAAGTGTCTGTGTCATGGATGACACAATCAAGCCTATACGGATGTATTTACGGCGTCTTCTGGAATAAGTTACTGATATTGAAACTATCAATACGCTGAGTAGTTACTAATTTTCTTACTTGGGCATACAATCAAAAACTTCCGTGACATGCATAACTACAAGAGACTTAGCCGGTAATGTCGATTTGATCTCTCTCACAGATTTTTTCATTTTTTCATAATTTGCACCTGACTGAAAAATCTCAATAGTTCCTTTAATCTGATAGGATTTTTTGATTTCCTGCGACCAAATATAAAAGGCAGCTTGAGGATTAATTTGCAAATTATTCAATGTTTTATCGAAATAATTGTCAGTGATCCAAAGTGTTTTATCATCAATAACTTGTAAAAATTTAATTGGTACAACATTAACTATTCCATTATTTGAAGCAGTGGCGAAAGGAAAAACTTCCGTGGCATCAATTAATTTTTTTATTTCATCATTCAGTCTTTGCATTTTTTTCAACCTAAAGAATCTTAATCTCATTACAATAGCAAAAGCTTTGCGCATGATAAAAATTGAAGAAAAGGAGATCTATTATTGAAACTGTAAAAATATACCTATAACTCTCTATCGCACTCATGCGTTTTAAGGTATTGTATTTTCGATAATTTTTATCTTTAACCCATTTTGTAAGAATTTTTTGCCGTGTTCAGAGTAACAATAGTTAATCTCCAATACTAAAATATTTTCAAAATTTGCATGATATTTCTCACCTCAAGGCCAGTAAGCCCACTATACTCAGTGTATTTTCATTGAAGTCATTGTTTTTATGTCAAATTATCAAACACTAAAAAACCTGCTCGATCATAATGAGTTTATAGAAAATATTCATTGGAAAACTAAACAATTTGAGGCCAATCAAACAGTTATCATTGAGGGTGAATCACATCAGCAAATTTTTGTTGTTTTAGATGGTCACCTAATGGTTTCTGGCGATATAGAAATAGCAGATGGTAAACGTATTTCTCCAGGCTTTTATCAGCTCAAAAAAGGGGAAGAATTTGGTCATTTTTGTTTTTTTGATGATCATCCGCATTGCGCTACCGTCAAAACAATCAGCTCTTGCCAATTAGCTATTGTTGATGTCACGAAACTAAAATCATTCTTTGAAAATCACCCTGATATCGGATACATGATTGTTCAGAGTTGGATGACTGCATTATTACCACGTCTTCGCGAGGGAAATAAACGTATTATTAATTTACTGGGGTGGGGATTGAAAGCCCACAATATTGATAGAGAACTTGCTTGATCAATTGAAAAAAACAAGAGCTTACCATATATATGGAAGCTCTTGTTCAACTTTAATATTCTAGATGCGGCGCTTTGAAAAAACCCCAAATCCGATCAAACTGCTAGCAAAAAGCCAGATAGCTGCCGGAACCGGAACCGCACTGACATTATAATTATTGTAGTCAATCTTGATATTCTCATTTCCTAAAACTATGCCCTGCTCAAATACACGCCCAAGATCTCCAGTAATTTCCAGGTCATAAAGACCATTCCCTAAATCCAGTGTATAGCCACCAGCATCCAATGTGGTTGTTGAAGCAACGATATTCTCAGTACCAGCTTCAAAGACAACAACATTCAATCCCCCCAGTCCTTCACCAGGCGAATAAAAATTGTCAGAGTCAAGGTCATTATAGGCAACACCGGTTAAAAAGGCTCCATTACTATTAGCTCCAAAATCAACAGTAACAACGCCACCAGGAAGTCCACCCAATGGAGTATATGCAGAACTAAAGCCATTGCTTATGCCTACTGATTCAAAATTATTATTAAGCATACTAGTTCGATGCCCACGCCCCGCAACACCAGAATCAACAAACAAATCAATATTCATCTGCTTAGTCAATTCAGCAGTAATTGCTGTTAATGTAGAATCCCCGCGTGTTGACAGATTTTCCCCAGCAGTCTGAAAATTATAGCCTGCATCGTTCATTCTTTGAAAAGGAGAGCGTCCATCACTCCCTGTATGATTAAAAAAATTGTTGCTGATCATGTCAGAGGTATGACCTTGTGCGGAAGCTACCAGATTTAGATCCCAGGCTAATGGCTGTTTCGCTGTTGAACTGATTGTCCCTGCCGACAAACCCTCATTTAGATTACCTGAAAGGTAGGTGTCAGCTGCAGCTTGCGGATTTGCACGCATTTGATTAAGTAATTCCAGGGTATATTGATCAAACGAACTAATGGTAGCCGCACCTGATTGTTGTGCGACGATAGTTAGCGCCAAACCGGCAACAAGTTTTGTGTTAATTCCCATTTTGTTAAAATCTCCTCTATTTATGTCAAAGTTTTTTTCAGTTATTTAATAACTACGCTGTTACATTTTTGCTATCGTATTGCAATAAATTTAACCAAAAACTCTGTGTAATTGTCATCCTATTTGCAATAGGAAAAAAAGTACGACATAGTCTTATCGTAACGCCCACGAAAACAATCAATGCACAGAAATTATACAATATATTTTCTTTAACCAAACTTAATGCAAAGCTTTAAATGTCACAATCAATAGTTCTGGTGCATGGAATTTTTAATTCGAGTTATGTTTTTTATAGCCTGAAAAAAATATTAGAATCAAAGGGGTTGAAGTGTTTTGCGCCAGACTTAAAGCCACTAGATGGTCGAAAAGGCATTGAAAACTGGGCGTTACAATTAAAAAAGGCGATTAATAATGAATATGGAGAAACCAAAAAAATCACTTTGATTGGTTTTAGCATGGGTGGAATTGTGGCACGTTATTATTTACAGAGCCTTGAAGGTCACAAAAGAATTCGATCATTCATTACTATTTCTTCGCCTCACCATGGAAGTTATTTGGCTTATTTATATCCAGGAAAAGGAACGAAACAGTTACGACCAAGTAATGATTTTTTAGATAATCTGGAACAAGGGGAAGAACTCTATCAGAATATTTCTGTTTATTCCTACTGGACACCTTTTGATCAAATGATCATTCCTGCCTCAAGCTCAGTTTGGAAAATTGCCAACAATAAAAAGTATTATTGCCTATTTCATCTGCAAATGTTATTTCATAAACCTCTGGCCGAAGATATTTGTAAAAATATTGTCTGAAAACTATTAGGAATAAAAAAATTTTGTGGTTAATTTGGCGATAAACCTCTAATTTTTTTAACCAAATTTTTCATAGAAATAGCTTTCGGAACCTGTTGCCCCATTAAAAAAGGCAATAATTCCGTATCTTCCAGTTCTAATAATTTCAAAAATTCAATCTTTTCCATCTGTTCTGCATTTTCAAAACAGGTTTCTAAATATCTGGCCAGCAATATATCTAATTCCAGTGTCCCTCGACGGCACTGCCATTTTAATCTGGAAAAATGTTCCATTAGCTGAAAAAAATTATTGCCGCAGAATTAGCATTTTCTTGATTTCAGCAATGGCCTTTGCCGGATTCAAGCCTTTCGGACATGTGTCAGTGCAATTCATAATAGTATGGCAACGATACAGTTTAAACGGATCTTCCAGTTCATCAAGTCGCTCACCAGTATTTTCATCACGAGTATCGACCAGCCAACGATAAGCCTGTAATAAAATGGCTGGGCCTAGATAACGTTCACTATTCCACCAATAACTAGGGCAACTGGTTGAACAACAAGCACATAAAACGCATTCATAGAGACCATCCAATTTGAGCCTTTCTTCTTTACTTTGTAATCTTTCCCGGTCTGAAGGAGCTGGAGTCTGTGTTTCAATCCAGGGCTTGATAGAAGCATACTGAGCAAAAAAGTTGGTCATGTCGACAACCAAATCTTTCACAACCGACATATGCGGAAGTGGAAATATTTTAATAGTTCCCTTATATGAGTCGATAGCTTTAATGCACGCCAATGTATTTTTACCATTGATGTTCATTGCGCAAGAACCGCATACCCCTTCACGGCATGACCGACGGAAAGAAACTGTTGAATCGATTTCATTTTTTATTTTGATGATGGCATCCAAAAGCATTGGTCCACAGTCATCTAGATCTATTTCATAAGTATCGATACGTGGGTTCTGTCCAGACTCGGGTTCCCAACGATAGACTTCAAAACGTCGAATATTGGTAGCTTCCGAAGGTGCTTTAAAGGTTTTTCCTTTAACTAAAACCGAATTTTTTGGCAGCGTAAATTCAACCATTAATAAACCCTCTCTTTCGGCGGGATAACTTCGACATCATCAGTTAATGTAAAAAGATGGACAGGCCGATAATCGAACCTGATCTTGTCATTGGGCAACCAAGTCAGAGTGTGTTTTAACCAATTTTCATCATCGCGTTTTGGAAAATCCTCTCTGGCATGCCCTCCTCTACTTTCGGTTCTATTACCTGCTGAAGCGATAGTCACCATTGCCTGACTGAGCAAATTATCAAGTTCCAGCGTTTCAACCAGATCAGTATTCCAAATCAAAGATTTGTCTGTCACATGAACATCGGCAAAGGATTCTCTAATGCCTTGCATAAATTCAATACCTTCATCCAAAGTTTCACCTGTTCGGAATACGGCTGCCTTAGCTTGCATGACTTTTTGCATTTCCAAGCGTATTTCTGATGTTTTTCGACTGCCATTTGCATTTCTGATTCTGTCAAAACGAGCGATAGCATTGTCACAGACATTTTCAGACAAAGGTTTATGTTCTTCACCTGGGTTGATGATTTCTGAACACCGAATGGCAGCCGCCCGACCAAATACAACCAGGTCAAGTAGAGAGTTGGAGCCTAATCGATTGGCACCATGGACTGAAACACATGCCGTTTCACCAATGGCCATCAAACCTGGTACAACAGTATCCGGGTTATCTTCATGCAAAGTGACAACTTCACCGTGATAGTTGGTTGGAATACCACCCATATTGTAATGAACAGTCGGTAATACGGGAATAGGTTCTTTAGTAACATCAACACCCGCAAAAATTCTGGCTGTTTCAGCAATACCAGGTAATCGTTCATGGATAATGGCGGAATCAAGGTGCTCAATATGCAAATACACATGATCTTTTTCAGGGCCTACGCCACGTCCTTCATTAATTTCAATGGTGATCGCCCGACTGACCACATCTCTTGAAGCCAGATCTTTTGCAGAAGGTGCATATCGCTCCATAAAACGTTCGCCTTCGGAATTGGTTAAATATCCCCCTTCTCCCCGAACACCCTCCGTAATCAAACAACCCGAACCATAAATACCAGTCGGATGAAACTGAACAAATTCCATATCCTGTAATGGTAGACCCGCTCTTAGAACCATGGCATTACCATCACCGGTAACCGTATGGGCTGAAGTACAGGAAAAATAACTGCGTCCATATCCACCTGTCGCTAAAACTGTCATATGGGCCTTAAAAAGATGTAATGTGCCATCGTCTAAACACCAAGCCAAAACACCTCGACAGCCATCACTGTCCATAATCAGATCAAGCACAATATATTCGACATAAAATTCAGCATTATGTTTAAGAGCCTGTTGATATAAAGTATGCAAAATCGCATGACCGGTCACGTCTGCAGCCGCACAGGTTCTTTGTGCTAGGCCCTTACCATAATGTGTGGACATACCACCAAAGGCCCGTTGATAAATTTTGCCTTCCGGAGTTCTGGAAAAGGGAACACCGTAGTGTTCCAATTCAATGATTGCTGGAATAGCTTCCCGGCACATATATTCAATAGCATCCTGATCTCCTAACCAGTCTGAACCTTTGACGGTATCATACATATGAAAACGCCAATCATCCTCTCCCATATTGCCTAATGCAGCACTAATGCCACCTTGCGCAGCAACAGTGTGACTCCTGGTTGGGAAAACCTTGGTAATACAGGCTGTTTTCAGGTTTTTTTCTGCCATACCGAATGTTGCTCGTAACCCTGCTCCACCAGCACCAACAACAATAACATCATAGCTATGTTCAATAATTTTATAATCAGAATCCATTAATTAGCCTGCCAGAATAATACGCAAGACAGCAATGATTGCTGCCAACATTAAAAAGAAAAAAATCAGGTAGGTGCCCAAAATTGTGATAATTCTCCACTTCTCCGATGACACATAATCCTCAATGACAACCTGCAATCCTAATACTGCATGATAAAACACAGAAAGAATCCAAAAAACCATACAAATGGAATTTAAAGGTGATGCCAGCCATGTTACTGTTTCCTGATAAGAAGCTTCAAAACTTAAATCAAGTAATACAATGGGCCAAAATGATAGCGGGATTAATGCTACCGCAGTTATTCTTTGAAGCCACCAATGATGGGTGCCTGATTTTGCCGACCCAAGGCCATGTACTTTTGCCAAAGGCGATTGATAATCCATAAATGTTCCTTAAATGAAAATAAGTGTAACAATGGTCAATATGATTGAAGCTATCAATTCAATAGCAGCATATAGATTCATGGTTTCGAGTTCAAATCCTTTTCCTGTATCCCAGATTAAATGCCGAACCCCATGACACAAATGAAAAAACAGGGCAAAAACAAACCCCCAATAGATCAATTTGAACAGCCAAAAATCTAATGTTTTCTGTAATTCTGCAAAGGCCAGCTCGCCTTCTACAATATCCCAAAGAATACAAACAAAAAATACAAGGCCAATTGATAACATGACTCCTGTCATACGATGAGTAATAGAAATAATACCCGTCAATGGTAATTTATAGACTTGTAGATGAGGTGATAGTGGTCTGCTGCTATTATTCATCATGCGCACATATATAATATATTGTTAAAGTTAGTTTAATAGGGTTTTGTTATTAAGGGCATCAAAAATCAATGCAGCGACCCTTTTTCTCCCAATCACCATAACGTGTAGGCTCAGGCCCTTCGATACCGCCAATCTCTCTAATCAAATTGGTTTCAACTGATTTTTCTGATTGCAACTCATCAGAATCAGAAGGGGTATCATTTTTTTTGAGGCTTTCCGAATTCATCATTAATTATTTGCGGGAAGAAGCTAATTGCTATCAAAATTCTATTATACCTCTACGTTAAATAATTACCCATAAGATTTATGGTTAATTGGGTGGGTTTGCTCCATATATTTCAAACTGCAGCTTCAACTCTTCTGAACAAATTCTACGGCAATTCCGATTCCTGGTTCAATCCTAATAATTTTTACATTTTGTGTTAACGCATCTTCAATATCCAACACTCTGACTGTTGCATATTCACCTTCTTTTACTATGGGATTGGAAACACATCTTAAAAAAAGTCCGCCGTCAGAAAAATCTCGTGTTTTAAGATCAACAGCCTCACCATTTGTATTGGTGAGTTTTACATTTGCAGTGTGGAGAATTCTTGCATGTCGTCGCTTATCACCTGGTGGCATTGATTTTGCCCTCATTCACTAAGCACATGCAAACAATGTAATTATTCTTCATCCAGATTAAATTTCTTTCAATAGCTTATTGTTTTTTGATTGAACCAGACAGTCTTCAAATTCTTTCAAAATGTTTGAGAAATACGACAATCCTTCAGTTTCAGGCAAATTATTGTTCCCGCATCTCTCAAGTGCATCTATTACATAAGAAATACTGAGCAAATCTGGATCACAGGCAGGCTGAAAAACTGGCTCGTTTTCATCTTCATCCACTTTTATTTCGACAATGATTTTGCTTTCAATTAACTCATCCAATACCGGTTGTACTGCGGAAAGCGGCAATACCAGTTTAGTACAGATTTCAGATAAATTTAATGGTGGAAGATTATTAGCAAACTGTTTGATGATTAATTGCGCGATTTGCAGTGCCAATATTTTCTTTTTGGTAAAACTCAGATTCGCGAATTTGTCTTTATTCCGATAAGCATCGTAATGCTGATCATAAAACGATATTTCAGACCCAAAAAGAATAATCATCCAGCCAATTTGCAACCAAATTAAAAACAAAGGTAATGCCGCAAAACTTCCATAAATAGCATTGGCGCTGGTTACACCAACCTGCAAACTTATATAGGCCCATTGTACGATTTTATAGACAGTACCGGTAATAATTGCAGCAATTATCCCAGATTTGAGTGATACCTTGGTATTCGGCATAAAAACAAAAATAAAGGAAAACAATATCCAAAGGATAAAGAGTGGCAGTAATTTAAGAACAAACAACACCAGATAAGTGCCAAACTCAGGTAAGTTGATTATTGCAATCAAACGCGTTAGTTGTGTTGAGACAAAGACCGAAATACTTCCAGAGATAATTAATAAAATAGGCGCCAATAGCATTAAGGAAAGATAATCACTCAATTTTCGATTGAGAGGACGGCCTTTTTTTATCTTCCAGATGTGATTAAAAGAACTTTCAATATTTCCAATGACTCGAATGATGGTCCAGAACAGCACTACGATACCCACCCCAGCGACCAATCCTCCCTTGGTACTGGCCAATAAATTTTCGGCAAATTCGATAACTTGCATGACCATCGAATCCTGATCAGGCACTTGTTCAATAATTTGTTCACGCAGTTTTTTTTCAAATCCAAAACCTTTCGCAATACCAAACAACATGGCAATAATTGGAACGATTGAGAGCAAGGTATAAAGCGTTAAAGCTGAGGCTCTTAATGCGCAATGATCCTTTACAAATCCATGCGCCGCTAAAATAAGAATTTTTAAATATTTAACAACTATGGCAAGAACTGGATGAAGTTTAGCGGGATTAATTAACCAAATACCTTCAGAAAAAAAATGATTCAGTTTTTGAAACATATAATAAATAAATGTCCTTTGTAGATTGTTAAATTAACTTTGAACCAGAAAATATAATTTTTCTGGCATAATAAATCAGCTTTAAAAATGGTACAAATATTATTTAAATGCATTTGGGTTGTCGTTTCTTCCGCTTGTCGTCCGGTCATTAATCAACATTTTCCATGACTTCACTATGGCACAGGTGACAAGCTTTTGATTCATCACGGATTAAAACAATGCCCGCTTAACCTTAGGGTGAAGCTAAGATATTTTCAAATCCCGTGCTAAACCAATATTTTATCCCCTTTTATCCGCATTGAAATCACGGAATCAGGTGTTATTTCACAGTTGAAAAGATACTCTTCTATTTTTGAATAACTTAAAAACATAATCAAATGGTACAAGAAATCAAGCAAAGCCCATCAATTTGGATTGTAGATAATGATCGGCAAAATGCAGAAGAATTGCAAACCTCTGTGCAAAAACATGCTTCTGAAGTTTTAGTACTATCCGACGGTTTTCAATGTCTGGATGGTTTGGAAAATAGTAGGCCAGATTTAATTATTATAGATATGGCTCTGCCTGATCTAAACGGCATTGAGACCATTCGCAGTATCAGAGCAAAAATCCCAGATCAAAATATTATTGCCATAGCTGAACAATCTCCAGATGGTTATCAACAACAATTTTTTGATTCAGAGAAGATAACCCTTATTCTTAAGCCAGTGCAAACAGAAGAAATAAACAATCTTTTAGCTGAAATATTTGATCTTGCTCTGCAAAACGATCCACAAGAAATATCAAAACAACAATCTGAAACCAACAAAATTTTGATTGCTGAAGACAATGAAATTAATTGCTTACTATTAGAAAACCAGTTGTTAAGTCTGAATTGTTCAGTTGATATCGCAACAGACGGGGGCCGGGCTGTTGATAAATTATTGGAAACAACTTACGACTTAGCACTTATAGATCTAAATATGCCGATTATGGGTGGTCTCGATGTCATGAAAACAATAAGGGCCCAGTGCGGGCCAAATCAGCAATTAAAAATGATTGCCGTCAGTGGTTTTGCTGAAAAAAGACTGGAAAAAGCGGCTTTACGAAACGGCTTCGATAATTTCATTACTAAACCGATTGATCTTAAAGAACTCGAAAAAATTTTACAGTCGGTCTCGAATTAAACTTCAGCTATTTTTAGCTGTACGTTAAAAAATACTCAATTTAATGAGGTCGTTACAGAATCTTCTAATAGCGAGCTATTGTTGCGTTTTTGCGCCGAATCCTTGACAAAAACTGGCGCACTCAAAACCAGGCATTTTCAAACGCGAAGCTATAGAAGGCTTACGTTATATTTGCTTTGGATAAAGCCTCCAAAGCCGATTCATAATCTGGCTCCTCAGCAATTTCCTGAATTAGCTGGCTATAAATGACCTTGTTTTCTTCATCAATAATCACAACTGCTCTTGCGCTTAATCCGGCAAGAATGCTATCAATAATTCTGACACCATAATCATCAGAAAATGTAGACCGGAAGGTCGATAAAGGAATGATGTCTTTTAATTTTTCCTTGCCGCAAAAGCGGTCCTGGGCAAAAGGTAAATCAGCTGAAACCATCAACATTACGACGTCCTTTAAGCGACTGGCTTTTTCATTAAACTTGCGTGCTGAAATAGCGCAAGTAGGCGTGTCCAGACTGGGAACAATATTCAGCAATTTTTTTTTGCCTGAAAAATCGGCTAGAGAAACGTCTATAAGCCTGGAATTGGTCAATAAAAAATCAGGTGCAGTTTTACCAACTGAGGGAAAATCCCCACAAGTATGAATTGGTTTGCCTTGAAAAGTGATTTCACTCATGTTATTTTTTATGTTTTTTGATATGTTTAATCAATCTTTTCCTTTTTTTAAGCTGTCTCTCCGTTAGTTTATTTTTTCTGCCATGGAAAGGATTCGACGATGATTTAAGATGAATTCTGACTGGCGTTCCATCCAGGCCTAATTTGCTTCTGAAAAAATTCATCAGATAACGCTTGTATGCATTGGGCAATGCTTCAGTCTGATTACCATGGATAACCACAACGGGTGGATTGTGCCCTCCTTGATGTGCATATTTTAATTTCACCCTGCGGCCTTGAACTAATGGCGGTTGATGCATTTGCACTGCTTGTTCCAGAATTTTACTAAGTAGCGATGTCGACATGTCAATCATAGCTTTGTCATGAAGCTCATGTACAACATCAAACAATTTTCCTACACCACTACCATGTAATGCAGAGATAGGGTGTTTCTGAGCATATTCAAGAAAAGGTAATTTAACATCAATTTGTCTTCTGATAGTATTTTTCTGATCAATACTTAAGCCATCCCATTTATTAAGGCCAATTATAAGCGCCCGGCCAGCTTCGAGTACCAAGCCTAATAAATGAGCATCCTGATCAGTAACCCCTTCACTTGCATCAATGAGATAGATCACCACATTGGCTTTTTCAATGGCCTGCAATGATTTGATGACACTAAATTTTTCAATGGCTTGAGAAATTTTGGCACGTCGTCGCATTCCGGCGGTGTCAATAAGTGTAAATGATTTGCCATCACGTTCGAACGGAATAAAAATACTATCACGCGTGGTTCCTGGCTGGTCAAAGACCACCACTCTTTCTTCGCCAAGTAACCTGTTGACTAATGTCGATTTGCCGACATTAGGTCTGCCTATAATGGCAATAGCAATTCCTTGATCTGTTTGTTGTTGCTGTTGCGCTTCAGTCTCTGGAATTAACTCATCAACTTTGCCCAGTAATTCAGAAATACCCCGGCCATGAGCAGCAGCAATGGTTACTGGTTTTCCCAATGCCAAATTATAGAAATCAGCAATTGCCTCATCAAGGTTAATACCATCAATTTTGTTTGCAACCAACACCACTGGCTTATTTAATTTTCTAAGCATTTCAACAATGACATGATCTGAAGCATTCAAACCTTCTCTGGCATCTACCAGAAAAAAAATCAGATCTGCCTCATCAAGCGCCAGTTGCACCTGACGTCTTGCAAAGGTTTCAATGCCTGCCAAATCATCGGCAATACCACCGGTATCAATCAGCAAACAATCTCGGTTGCCACGTTTGATACGACCATACTGACGGTCTCGAGTTAAGCCAGGGAAATCTGCAACCAATGCCTCCCTGCTTCGGGTCAAATAATTAAAAAGTGTTGATTTGCCAACATTTGGCCGACCAACTAGGGCAATAACAGGTAATGACATTAAATCGGGTTAGCCTTTAGTGCAGCTATAGTGCCATCCTGAGCATAGATATAGACAATTTGGTCAACCACGATTGGTTGCGTTTGAATAGGTCCATCAGTAATTTGGATTCTCCCTAATTGCCGTCCATCACTAGTTGATAACCAATGAATATAACCTTCAAAGTCGCCCACCACAACATTATCATCATAGGCAACCGGCGCTGTCAGTCGACGTTGATGAAGATCTTTTTGACTCCATAAACCAGCGCCATTACGTTGATCAAGCTGCCAGACATCACTTTCAGTATCAGTAAGATAAAGATACTTCCAGTCATTACTTAATCCCGAATAAGAAGAAATATCTTCATTACGCCATAATACATCGCCATCCAGAGCTAACACGGCACTCACTCCTCCCTGATAACTGGCAATAAAAATAACGCCGTCAGACTCTATCGGGTCAACATCCAAATCTACAAGGCGTTCTACTTCAGACCGGCCTCTGGGAATAGCAATGCTGGTTTCCCAAACCAGTTTCCCGTCTTTTAATCGCAAGGCTATTAGTTTACCGTTTGCAAAACCACTGATGACAGTATCATCAACTATAAGAGGTGTGCCCGAACCACGAATGCTCAATGTTGGAACACTTCTGATAAAGACCCAAAGTTCTTTTCCTGTCGTCTCATCCAAAGCAATCAAACGTCCATCAGTAGTACGAACAATTACAGTACCCTGATCAATTTTTGGAACAGATAAGACTTCGCTAGAAACCTTGGCTACCCATAATTCTTTGCCGGAATCAGTATCCAATGCAATAACTTCAGCATCACTGGTACCCAGAATGACAGTTGATGAGCCAATGCCGGGACCGCTGGAAATTGGCTTTTCTTTTTCAACGCTCCACAGTAATTTTCCATTTGCGGCATCACGAGCTTCAACCAGCCCTTCCCTATCCGCAGTAATAATTTTTCCATAGGCCAAAGCTGGCACTAATTTCACATCTTGCTCATCAAAACCGACTCCTGTTTGCGCTGTCCATAAAAGCTCAATAGTTATTTCAGGTTCATAGTCTGTCAGTTCATTAGGTGGCTCAATGTTATCTTCACCACCCGTTAGATAGTCTGTCAAACTACTAGCAGCCTCATCAAGCTGTTGTAAGGCTGCGCATCCAGATAAAATGAAACAGCAAAAAATTAAGACAGGTAGTCGCATTATTCTTTGACTTCTTCTGTTTCTGGAACAGAAATATCATCCAGCTTGCTTTGCAATAATGGAGAAAAAGTTCCAGCCCGCAAGGCATTCTGATAAGCAGTTCGTGCGACACCTAACCTATTTAGTGCAACGTATAAATCACCTTTTAGTTCTTCGTAAACTCCGCTAAAACTTTCACTAGACTGAGGCTCCATATCTGCAATCAGTTGAAGCCCAGGTTCGTATTCTCCAGTTGCTAACATGGTTCTAATTTTGCGAATGGTTGCCAGGTTTTTAATGACAAAATCAGAATCAGACTGAAGCTTACTAAGAATTTCCTTAGCAGCGGGTAATTCGTTAGATTGAATTTTAGCTTTGGCTCCCAATAACAAGCCCAATTCAGCATAGGGTGTTGAATCAAATTCCTTTGTCAGCGCTTCACTGATTTTAATCACAGTCTCTGACTTGTCTTCTTTTGTAGCCTGTAACAATTGTTCATACATAGCTGATGCTTGGAGCGCCTTTTGCTCTTGGTTGCTTTTCCAGAAATTCCAGCCACCGATAATTGCTATACCAACAACAACACCCGCAATGATCGAAGTGCCATTTGCTTTCCACCAGCGTTTTAGCGCTTCAACTTGTTCTTCGTCTGAATTGTAAACTTCCATCATAATGATTTAATTTGTAAAGTTAATAAATTGACAATTGTCCAAGGAACGAACAAGAAATAACTTTAACAACTGGCTTGTCTTTTTATCCGCCTTCTGCGTTGTAAAAATAGTTACATAGCCGGCTATGCGCCTATTTCTACGCCTTGAATACGAATAAAAATACGGCGCCGGTTGCCAAACTTATTCCGTGCTCACTCCTAAGTAATTTTTTCTCTGTACACGACAAAAAATTCATTTCCTCTTGTAAAATTTTTAAGTCATTGAAAAAATAGAAATTCTATCGCAGGAATGCGATAGAGAACTACAGGTAGGTATTGACGCGTATTTAATTTTTTCAATGACTTATCTATTTTTTACGATTTTTTGTCATGTACAGTAATTTTTTTTAATAATTCAACCGCTTCATTATGCGAAACAGTATGCTGTTCCTGCTTAGAACGAAGCGGTTTAATGCTGACTTTATTAGCTATAACCTCATCTTCTCCAAGGATTAAAGCATATTCAGCGCCACTTTTATCGGCTTTCTTAAACTGGCTTTTAAAGCTGCCTGCACCACAATGCATCAGCAACTTCAAATTGGGCAGCGCATTCCTTAATTTTTCAGCCAATTCGTATCCAGCCAGCTCGGCTTTCTCTCCAACACGTATTAAGTAGGCATCAACAGGGTGTGGGTCTGGTAATTGACCACTTTCCTCAAGTAACGATAATAACCTTTCCATTCCCAAAGCAAAACCAATTGCGTGATTTGGTTTACCACCCAATTGTTCTATCAGGTTGTCATATCGCCCGCCCGCACACACAGTTCCCTGAGCACCAAGTTTGTCAGTTACCCATTCAAATACAGTTTTGCCGTAGTAGTCCAAACCTCTAACAAGACGAGGGTTAAGAGTGTAGCGAATACCCAGTTGATCCAGTTTTTTGGTGAGTTGCGAAAAATGCGTTTTACTTTCTTCCCCCAAAAAATCCATTAATGCCGGAGCTTGCTCAATCAATGTTTGCATATTAGGATTTTTACTGTCCAGAATTCGCATTGGATTGGTGTTTAATCTACGCTGGCTGTCCTCGTCTAATTGTTCAGAATGTTTGGTAAAATATTCAACTAATTGCTCACGGTAAACCAACCTTTCCTCGGTAGTCCCCAAAGAATTTAGTTGCAACTCTAACTGCTCCAGAATACCTAAGCGTTGCCATAACCTAACAGATAACAACAAAATTTCTAGATCAATATCAGGACCAGGCATACCATAGGTTTCAACACCTAATTGGGTGAACTGGCGATATCTTCCCTTCTGTGGCCTTTCATGACGAAACATCGGTCCATAGTACCAAAGACGCTGAATCTGATTGTGTAACAGACCATGTTCAAGACATGCTCTCAAACATCCGGCTGTTCCCTCAGGACGTAAGGTCAGCGAATCTCCATTTCGGTCCTCAAAGGTATACATTTCCTTTTCGACAATATCAGTAACTTCGCCAATTGAGCGTTTGAATAAATCAGTCTTTTCGACAATTGGTAAACGGATTTCTTTATATCCATAATTACTCATTATTTCCTTGATGATCTGTTCCACGTACTGCCAGTGCCATGTAGAATCCGGCAGTACATCATGCATGCCACGAATTGCCTGAATGTTTTTTGCCATTCTCTTTGATTATTTCTCTAGCAGAACTTTTTTTGTTTCGGGGGAATCCGGAAACTGCCTTAATAAAGAAGTGCGATATTGCTCAGCCTGTTTTTCAGCATTTAAGGCCGTTTCAATCCGGTATCCTAAATATAAAGAGTCTGCTGATTGAAATTTCCCGGAAGCGCTAAAAAAACGCTCAAGAAATGCTCTTGCCGACATATATTTACCATCATCGTAATAAATTTTGGCCATTGCCAATAAAGCCGGTGCATGCTTTGGATTTTGCAGCAAAGCTTTTTTAAAATACAGGATAGCCTTTTGCTTGTGACCTTGTAGTAATTTACAATGGCCCAGGTTTGTTAAAACCTGCCACTGAATCTGATTGGTCGGATCATTAGCTGCTGAACGCAAATATTTTTCTGCTTGAGAATATTTTCCCTGTTCACAAAGAAACCGGCCAAAATTGTTTTTTATTTTTGCATCTTCAGGAGCTAATGAGATTGCAATATCAAAATGTTTTTTAGCAATATCCATTTCGCCTAGCCTGCCATACAGAACACCCAACGTGTTATGCGTTTGGGGATCTTTAGGGTTTATTTCCAATGCCTTGGTTAATTTCTCTTTCGCATCTTCCAGATGCCCTAGCTGATAATATCTGACCCCTAATTCCCGATATAGATCAGTTTGTTCCTGTTTGCTTAATTTTTTGACAGTCGAAGCATTCTGGCTACAGCCAAAAACAAATAAAGCAACGAAAACTGTGAGAAGATTTTTTTTAAGCTGCATGTTCTGCCTTCATAAGTTTGATTTTCTGTGAACGACGACTTTTATCAGCCACTTTTCCAACCAATTGCCCGCAGGCGGCATCAATGTCTTCTCCTCTGGTTTTACGCACGGTAGCAACCAGACCTGATCGATGCAAAATATCTCTGAATTTTTGTACTCCATTCTTTGAAGTACTTTGATAATCAGAACCCGGAAAAGGATTGAAAGGAATTAAGTTGATTTTGCAGGAAATATTTTTCAATAATTTGACCAACGCTCTTGCATCCGCTTCAGTGTCATTTATTCCTGCCAACATCACATATTCAAACGTAATATGCCGCCTGGGGGCGCTTTTAACATAATGACGACACGCATCTAAAAGTTCTTTCAACGGATATTTCTTGTTAATGGGGACCAGTTGATTACGAAGCTCGTCATTTGGAGCGTGCAGGGAAACAGCCAAGCTGACATCACAAGCTTCAGTCAAACGATACATTGCCGGAACTATACCGGATGTACTGAGCGTAACACGTCGCTTGGACAAGCCATAAGCAAAATCATCCATCATTAAATTCATACTCGCAACAACATTGTTGAAATTCAGAAGTGGCTCTCCCATTCCCATCATGACAATATTGCTTATTTTTTGTTGCTCGCCCAATAACTGTTGAGCAACAAAAAGTTGACCAATAATTTCTGCGACGGACAAATTACGATTAAACCCTTGCTGTGCTGTCGAACAAAACGTACAAGCTAAGGAACAACCAACCTGTGATGATACGCATAGTGTTCCGCGGCCGCTTTCTGGTATAAAAACAGTTTCGACGCGATTTCCACATGACATTTCCAATAACCACTTCCGTGTTCCGTCTGAAGCCACTGCATCAAAAGTAACTTTTGGTGTTGAAATTGTACAGTTTTGTTCCAGGTAATGACGAAGTGATTTGCTCAAATTGCTCATCAGGCTGAAATCAGTAACTCCAGCCTGATAAATCCATTTAAGGACCTGTGTGGCACGAAAAGGTTTTTCCCCAATACCAGCAAAAAAAGATACCAGGCCCTGTCGATCGAAATCCAGTAAATTAACGGGTTCTTGGACAGATTTCATCTTCTGAAAAAAAGAAAGCGATTTCTTGTTTGGCGGTGTCCGGGCCATCAGAACCATGTACTGCATTTTCATCAATACTATCAGCAAAATCTGCCCGGATAGTTCCAGGAGCCGCTTCAGCAGGATTGGTTGCTCCCATTATTTCGCGATGCATGGAAATAGCATTTTCCCCTTCAAGTACTTGCATCATCACTGGGCCGGAAATCATAAAGGCTACCAGATCATTAAAAAAAGGACGTTCTTTATGTACTGCGTAAAAACCTTCCGCTTGTTGCTTGGTTAAATGAAGCATTTTTGCAGCAATAATTTTTAGACCATTTTTTTCAAAACGGGTATAAATTTCGCCAATAACATTTTTGGCGACTGCATCAGGTTTAATAATTGAAAAAGTTCGCTCTACGGCCATTTTGTTTAAAACTCCATTATGGTTGTCAATTAAAATCAGCCGGCCATTATACTCCAATTCGATGCATTACACGACATCCCCTTGTTTTTCTATCAAAAAAACTCAGTATCACGGGTTATCAAGAGAGCTAGGGCATATTGTCAATTTCATCACCTTCTTTATCAGGCAACATTAAATCTTCTTTACTGACACCTAACGCCAAAACAATTGGGCTGGCAATAAAAATTGATGAATACGTTCCTATTATTACACCAACCAGAAGTGCTATAGCAAAATTATGGATAATTTCTCCGCCTAAAAAAGCTAATGCAATCAATACCAGAATTGTTGTTATGGAGGTCATCAATGTTCTACTCAGGGTTTGAGTTAACGAAGCATTCATGATTTGCTCGGAGGAACCCTTTCTCAATTTTCGAAAATTTTCCCTGATCCGGTCATACACAACTATAGTGTCGTTTAACGAATAACCGATAACCGCTAAAATAGCCGCTAACACTGTCAAATCAAATTCCATTTGCAAAATGGAAAAAAAACCCAGGGTAATAAGTACATCGTGAATCAAAGCGCCGACTGAGCCTAAAGCAAATTTATGCTCGAAGCGCCAGGCAACGTAAAACAAAATTGCAAACATTGAATATAACAAAGCCAACCCGCCATCTTCTGCTAATTCATCTCCGACTTGCGGCCCTACAAACTCAACCCTTCTTAATTTTCCCGGCTCATCCAGATTTTTATTGACTGCATTAAATACTTTAGTACTCAATTCAGAGCTGCTCAAGTTATCTTTTGGTTTTATACGAATCAATACTTCTTTAGCTGAACCAAAATGCTGAACAGTCGCATCAGGAAAACCATTTTCCTTTAGAGTGGAGCGAATTTTTGATAAATCAGCCGATTGTTCAAAGCCAATTTCAACCAGGGTTCCACCGGTAAAATCAATACCTAATTTCAAACCATTGACAGCTAATGAAATAATTGAAACCAATAACAGCAATGCTGAAACAATCATTGCCAATTTGCGTTTTCCTAAAAAATCAATAGTTTTATCAGACATTTATCAGTTTTACGAAGTTGAATAAAAAAAGTGTGAATGGGAAATCAATGCTAAATGGCCAGTTTTTCAGCTCGTTTGCCACCACCATAAATCCAATTAATAATCATTCTGGTTCCAAGGATCGCTGTAAACATGGAAGTTAAAATACCAACCGACAGTGTTACTGCAAAGCCCTTGACTGGTCCCGTTCCAAATCCAAACAAAATCAAGGCCACAATTAGAGTTGTGATATTGGCATCAAAAATTGTTGCAAACGCTTTTTCGTAACCAATGTAAATGCTTGACTGGGGAGAATTACTGATTTTTAGTTCTTCTTTTATTCTTTCAAAAATCAAAACGTTGGCATCGACTGCCATCCCCACAGTCAAAACAATCCCGGCAATACCCGGCAATGTCAAAGTCGCCTGTAGTAACGATAAAATAGCAATAATAATTACCAGATTAAAAGCCAAAGCCAAATCGGCAACCAGACCAAATACCTTATAATACAATGCCATAAATACCAGTACCAAAACGAAACCGACAACGACCGAAATCAAGCCTTTCTCGATATTGTCTTTACCGAGGCTGGGTCCAACTGTCCTTTCTTCAATAATATCAACTGGAGCAGCCAATGCCCCTGCTCTGAGCAGCAGAGCCAAATTTCTTGCTTCGGTGGTACTGTCGAGACCCGTTGTTTGAAAACGTTTGCTGAAAGCATCACGAATCGTAGCAACACTAATCACTTTTTCAACTTTCTTTTTTTTGCGGACTTTTTTGCCATCCACCATGCGTGTTTCGGTTTTATACTCGATAAACACCACAGCCATCGGTTTGCCAATGTGGCCTCGAGAAAACTTCCCCATTTTTTTGGCGCCAACGCCATTCAGTGTAATAAAAACAGCTGGTGAACCATTTTGATCCATACCGGAAGAAGCATCAACAATCTGATCCCCGGTAACAATGACTCGTCTCTTTAATAAAACTGGGTTACCATCCTTATCATAATATAATTTGGAACCAACTGGCACCCGCCCTTTTATAGCCTGCTGAATATCATGTTCAGTATCAACCAAGCGATATTCCAACGTTGCAGTGGTCCCCAAAATCTCTTTGGCTCTAACAGTGTCCTGAACACCCGGCAACTGAACCACAATACGGTTATCACCCTGTTGCTGAATAACTGGCTCTGCAACACCTAATTCATTGACCCTGTTTCGTAATGTTGTAATATTCTGTTCCAGAGCAAATTTTTTAATTTCTTTTATTTCTGTTTCAGACAAGGAAACCAGCCAAACTGTCAAATCGTCTGCTTGTTTGATATCCAAACTGCGAAATTCATTGCTGATAACTGCGCCCGCTTTTTCTGCATCTTGAGTTGTTTTTAGCTTAACTTTAATGAAGCCACGATCTTTAGCAACCTGCTGATAACGAATTTTTTCCGTCCTAAGTGCTGATCTAATATCACTAATATACCGTTCTTCAGCCTGTTTAACGGCTGCTTCCATATCAACTTCAAGCAAAAAATGCACCCCACCGCGCAAATCCAAACCTAAATACATAGGTTCAGCCCCGATAGCTTGCAACCATTCGGGAGTTGCAGGCGCAAGATTCAATGCCACGGTGTAATTGTCGCCCATCTGTTCGCGCAGCATATCAGCTGCCTGCAGTTGTATTTCAGGGTCTTGAAACCTGATCAAAACCTGATTGTTTTCCATTTCAATCGCCTTGGGCTTGAGGTTTTTTTGGTTCAATTTTTTTTCAATCTGTTTGATGCGATCCTCATTGATTGTGGTATCTTCTTTGAGGGGTGAAATCTGAACAGATGGATCATCGCCATATAGATTAGGTAATGCATACAGCAGTCCTAACAAGCAGACGATGATGATAAGTGCGTTTTTCCAGACTGGGAAATGATTTTGCATTTTATATCCAAAAATAATGCGTCGTAAAAATCTGTTACAAACCTGAGTAAACAGACTCTCCTGTTAAAAGTTATCAGTTTTAAAAATTTACTACGATTTTGCTCTTTTGTTCAATGCCTTGAAAGTTCCCTTTGGCATTAAATTAGTAATCGCCTGCCGTTGAACCCTGATGTAAGTATTATCTCCAACTTCAAGTTGAACAAAATTGTCATCCAGATCAACTATTTTTCCTAAAATTCCGCCATTGGTAACCACTTCATTGCCTTTGCTGAGCGACTCAATCATCTTCTTTTGCTCTTTCGCACGTTTAGACTGAGGTCTCAAGAACAAAAAGTAGAAAAAAACCAGAATCCCGACGGGAAACAACAATCCTTCAAGACCTGGAGCTTGTACCGCTGGGGGTGCTGCTTCTGCCAAGGCATCAGAAATAAAGAAACTCATATTTTTACCAACTGTTTTAGTGAATGAAAAATGCGCATATTATGCCATATTCATTACAGATTTACCGCGCAGTTGATAAAAATTCCTTAGAAAATCATCAAATGATTGATTTTGTATGGCTTCCCGCATTTGTTTCATTAACCCAAGGTAATAATACAAATTATGTATTGTATTTAAATGTGCACCCAATATTTCCTTGCATTTATCCAAATGCCGCAAATAGGAACGTGAATAATTCTGACAAGTGTAACAATGACAATTTTCATCAATTGGCGAGGTATCAAGCTGGTACTGGCTATTGCGGATTCGAATAACTCCGGTGCTGGTAAAAAGATGGCCGTTTCGGGCATTACGGGTTGGCATCACACAATCGAACATATCAATACCACGTCTGACAGACTCAACCAAATCTTCCGGCGTTCCTACCCCCATTAAATAACGAGGTTTATTTACTGGCATTTTTGTATGTATAGCATCCAGAATACGAATCATTTCCGTTTTGGGTTCGCCAACTGACAATCCGCCAATGGCGTATCCATCAAAGCCAATATCAATCAAACCATCAATAGACTCCTGACGCAAATGCTCATACATACCGCCCTGAACAATACCAAATAAAGCTGCAGGATTATCACCATGAGCCTGTTTACTGCGTTGCGCCCAACGCAAAGATAATCTCATTGAGTCCGTCGCTTCGTTCACAGATGCCGGATAAGGCGTGCACTCATCAAAAATCATCACGATATCTGCATCAAGATCACGTTGAACTTGCATGGATTCTTCCGGACCCATAAAAATGGCGCTACCATTAACAGGTGATTTGAAAGTCACCCCCTGTTCAGAAATTTTCCGCAGATCACCCAGGCTGAACACTTGAAAACCACCAGAATCAGTGAGAATAGGTCCTTGCCAATTCATAAAATCATGCAAACCACCGTGAATTTTCATGACTTCCATACCTGGCCTTAACAACAGATGGAAAGTGTTCCCTAATATAATTTGCGTCCCTATCTCTGTTAGTTGCTCAGGCGTCATTGCTTTAACAGACCCATAAGTTCCAACCGGCATGAAAACAGGGGTTTCAATTGTACCGCGAGAAAAATGTAACTGACCACGCCTGGCGTGGCCATCGGAGTTGATTAATTTAAAATCCATGAATAATAAAAAATTCAGTTAGTCAAAATAACTTTTCATTTTCTGTATACGACAAAAAATTCTTAGAAAAACAGTTTAAAGGGATAAATTGTCGAAAACACCATACCTTCTATCGCAAGAATGCGATAGAAAACTATCGGAATATGTTTACACACACCTTGTAGTTTCAATAATTTTTCTTCTTATCTGCAATTTTGTCATGAACGACCTTTCATTGTACCTTTTTCATGCTCCAAAACAGTACTGTAAAATAAGCTTGAACTTTAATTAAAAGGGCAAAATCATGTCGACTCATCATCTTGAAGCATTAGACTTATCACGCAGCGGAAATTGGCAAGAAGCCCATAAGCTGATCCAACCATATTCTGACAAACTGGCGTGTTTGATTCATGGCTATCTGCACAGAATCGAAGGAGATTTAGGAAATGCGCAATATTGGTACAATAGAGCCAATGAAACAATGCCAGATAACTCACTTGACGATGAATTAGAACGTTTATATGTACTCGAACAACAATAACCTGCAAAATACTTTTATAACCGGTAATAGTCGCGGCTTGGGAAAAGGCCTGAGTTCTGTTTTGCTCGGTCGTGGTTATCAGGTTTTTGGTTGCAGTCGTAAAGCTTGTGACCTGAAAGGTGAGATTCATAATATTGACTGCAACCTTCAGGATTTCGACAAAATCCCTGATAAGCTACAAGCTTTATTAGGCGAGGTTAAAACCTTGGATTTGGTTTTCTTGAATGCAGGGATTCTTCCGCCATTAAAAAACATGAGCGAGATTTCGATCGAAGAACTCAGAGAGATCATGGATATAAATGTCTGGTCTAATAAAATTATTTTGGATTGGCTATTGCAATCTGAGATTGAAATCAATCAAATAATACTCATGTCATCCGGGGCTGCTGTTTTTGGCAGCAAAGGATGGGGAGGATACGCCATCTCTAAGGCTGCTCTCAATATGCTGGGCAAACTGTATGCTCATGAATTCATAAAAACACATATCATCGCCATTGCTCCCGGTTTGATTGATACTCAAATGATGGATTATTTATGTAATGAAGCCGATAGCGCCCAATTTCCAGCCCTCAAACGTATTCAGAATGGCTTTAGAACCGGTATAATCCAGTCCCCTGAAAATGCCGCAATAAAAATTCTTGATGCTCTTCCTGAATTTAAGAAATACGAAAGTGGTGATTTTATCGATTTAAGACAAATTATCGCCCCCAAAGAATTTCAGGAACTGATAAAATCAAAACAGAAACTCAACCACTATGCACTATAAGTGCATAGGTTGCCCTTGGACTAAAAGTC
>CAZGYJ010000017.1:15527-27082 GCA_964530345.1 uncultured Methylomonas sp. | reverse complement strand
TTATTGCATTTAGAACTAAATTTAGATCATCTCTATCAACACAAAGGTCATTGTTAAAGTCGGCTGGGACATGAGTAATAGAATAAATATACGCATCGAAAAGAACACGTTCGTAAAGTCGATCTCTAGGCTCATCCCAACCTCCATCTACGGCATGAATTGCCAGAATATTTTCACCATTTCGTAGATATGGCGTAAAGTCAATCTTGTTGACTACATCTGCAAAACCATTATCTTTGTTTTCTAAAACTAACTCACCGTTGATATATAATTCATAGTCATCGTCCACCGATATTCTAGCTATACCGACTCCTGCGATAGGTGTTCCCACCTCCGTTGGAAATTCCAAATTAAATTTTAACCGGAAAAATGCTTCGTTCGATCCTGTGCTCCCATCAGACTTGGATTCAGGGTCATGCCAAATGTGATCAGCTGATGTATTAACCATTAATTCAGTGGGCTCTATAGGACTCGGGTATGGAGCTCGTGCAAAATCCCATATGGAAAAGAGGCTGCCCTTTGGAATAAGAATGGACGCTGGAGATTAGGGACTGAAACAGTTCTTTATCCAGTTGACTGAGGATATTGGTTAAACACAGTTTTTTTGACCCACATTCGTCGCAATGGACAATCTTTTTTGTAAAGTGAATAATTTTTGTTTGTTGAGGCATTTTTGCGGCTTATGGCTGTCCTTATGAAATCCGTTCTTGTTTTTCTTAGCATCATATCAAAAACGATGCGCTTGATAGTGGCAAGATTAATAGGGTTATTGTTGTCTTTAATATCGGCATGGCTCAAAAGGTTAAGGTATAAGCATTCCTTATTCACGTGGATCGCTGTGGGACAAGCACTACCAGCAGGCTTGTTCGCGGCTGAAGCCGCTCCTTCCGACAAAATTGGTGGCTTAACCCATGGCAGTAGCTCGTCTACATTCAGGCAGAAAGAGAAAAAAACATATTCGTCTGAAAATCCCGGAGCACTGCTTAATCAACAAAAATCATCATTGCGATCGAAACATCAACTTTCGTTCTTTGAAATGATCTGGATCAGTTTGAACTCGTCAAGCTTGTGTTAATTTGTTTTCCAAGAGTAGAGCATCTGCTCGAACAGCAGCTTTGAGCTGTCATGAAGCTGTTATTTATAATTGCTTTTGGAGGAAAAGGAATGAATATATTAACCCCTAATAAAACTGCGATTGGCGCCACATTGTTAACTTTTGCATCTTTGTCACAAGCTGCAATTACAACTATTGATTTTGATAAGACTCCATCTGGGGCAGCCATCAATGCCCCAAATTTATTTTCCGATGCAACGCCTTTGACTGAGTTATATGCAGCCAAGGGTGTACATTTCACAGCATTGGAACGAAAACAAGTGACTGAGGAAAGACCGCATAATGGTGTTTTAAAAACATTTACTGAAAATCAATTGAGTCCAATCAATTCTGGAATGGGCGCCATTTTGAATGATAGCTCCGGTTTTCGAGGCCCGGCAAAAAGCGGTGATAATTTTTTGGCATTTAATGGCGAAACAGCATTTGGCTCACATTTCTGGCGAATCAGTTTTGATAATCCAATCGGTTTTTTTGACATTGATCGCAGAAGGGGAGCAGAACCAGATAATAACTATAACGTAAGTCTAGATGCCTATGATGCGGAAGGGAATTTAATTGGGTCAAGAAATAACATATCTAATCCTGGAGGATGGACGAGCGATGGTTATTCAGGATATCGTTCATCTTTTAAAACCGAAACAGAAATCAGCTATGTTGATATTGGCCATGCACTGAATTGTTGTGGCGGAAATAAAAATTCAAGTCTAAGTCCTACCCCTTGGTCTATCGTTTATGATAATTTGAAATTCGGTGATTTTGCTGATGCAACTTCTGGTACGCGGTTTCTTCCCGGAGGCGGCACTTTCGTTCCTGTTCCGGGTAGTATCTGGTTTTTGTTGACTGGTTTGTTAGGATTTAGCGGTTTAGTCTCCAAACGGAAGTTATCTGAAAGTTAGCGTTAATTGATAAACTGAAAATCGTGTCACCTGTGATTCGTTTCGATGATTGAGAAGCAGAATGGATTTTGTTGCCTTGCTCATCGAAACGATTTTTTTGTTGAAGTAACCCTCAAAATCCTCACAAATTCTCATATCGGTTCAGATCAAAAATGCCTGTTGCCAACGGATTTACGGTCATATGTTTTTGATTAAACCAGTCGGAATACTCCCAAATTTGTGGGTTGGTTCGGCGGATACCGAATCGGCTGTAAAATTTGTCTTTTTGTGAGTTTGTTTCAGTCTGTTTTAATTGACTGACAAAAGCTTCTATTTCATCAACCTTCACATTAAAAAACACATTCGGATAACTGCCAATAAAGCCGGGTAAAACGGTCAGGGTATCTTTTTCCGGCTGGCGCCTGAAGTCTTCAGCAAAAATAAACGAAACATTGGATAAACGCTTGTTTCGGATCAGGGTATAGACCTGGTCCTTTTCTGGGTCTTCAAATCTGATGCGTAAAAAGGAAAGTTCGGGCAGGGCGCTGATCTGTTTTCCATACAGGTCGGAAAGTTTTCGAATATTGAGGGCTATATTTTTTTGCAGATCAAGTGCAGCGATGCAGTCATTGCGCCAGCAGCGGTTAATATTATCTTCTGGTCCGGCTTTCGTCCCCAGTCGATGAAAAAGACCTAAGTAAAAGTTTTCGACAAAATTGTTTGCAGGGTAATTAATACTGGTTTCAGTATTGATGCCATACAAAGGCTTTTCAAAATTTTTAAAGAGTTTGGTTTCGAATCCTTGATACCAGGTTTCGCGTAGGTTTTTACGTTGCGAAGCAGGAATAAAGCGCAGAAAATTGTTTTCTGCTTCCATGCGTAAAAAATCCATATACAAGCGGGTGGTGATTTGATGGCCAGCGCTGCCAAAAACATTAAATCCGGCGACCAGTAAATAATGAATACGTTCAAAGATCGGGTAATCGACAACCCAGGCTGTCAATGGCGGTTTTCCGGCAAGCCCTTTGATGACTGTGGCGCTGTCATAGTGTCTGAAAACAGTTAATAGCGCATTATCATTATTTTTGTCGCCATCCCAGAGCAGTTCATAATCCAAATCATGATTATTTAATAAGGTTTGCTCCAGAAATTGCTCTTTTTTTATTAAATATTTTTGTTCCAGTTTTCCAAACTGACGCCATTCGGTAAAGCCAATGTCTTCTCCAGCAGAAGCGGGCATACTTAATAAATTATTGTTTGCTTCCAGAAAGTGCGTGGTTTTTTGCATAAAACCTTGTTCTGGCTTTAAAAAAGCCACCCAGAATTGATCGCGGATGACATTCAGTGCGCCTTGACCCCGACAAACCGGACCTTTGATAAAACCATCAAAAAAATAGCGCGCCTCATCCAGCAAAAATTGGTAACGTGAACCGGCAGGCAGTTCTTTAAAAGTATTGAATGGGTTGGCGGTTAATTCGGGTTGGTAACCTGGCAATTGGGTAATCTGATAATCAGGCTCCAGAAATAATTCGCGATACCGCTGCATTCGGGTGTCGCTCAGCTCGTAAACAAAATGATTTTTGTCGACGATGGTGGATACGATAGGTTTTAATCGGTAGTAAAAAGCTGCGGTGCCAGGGTCATCAAAAGGGCGAACTGTTTTAATTTCTTCAATCGTTTGACCCGCAGGCGTTTTGGAACGAACCAGTTTGTAGAATTCCGTATTAGGATGACCTTTAAAATGCAAATGACCGATAAACAAATGTTCGTAGATATAGCGACTGCTTAATTGTGATTTTGGCGCTGGGTTGTTAAAAAAAGTCTCCCATTTTTTGATTTCGCGCTGCGCGGATTGTGACAATGCAGGTCTTGGCTCAACTTTTGCCCCTTGCTGCAGCCATTTTAACAGTACATTTTCCTGCTGTTCTGAAATCCCCGGCATTCCATAAGGCATCCCCCAAAGTGGATGATCCTCCTGAAATTCAATAAACTCATTCGGAGTTGGGCATTCCAAGGTTCTTTGCAGCTCAAGATCAAAATCATCAGGTAATTTTTCTTGTTTGGGTTGCGGGTGGTTGCGTTTTAATTTCAGGAACCTGGCGATGAGCGACAGATTCAAGTTTGCGTCAGATGATTCAATCTGTTCGTTGATGACTGGATAAAATCCTTTTCCACGCCATTCTTGAGTGGTTGTTGCGTCGATAAACAAGCGGGTAGGCGATTGTGCTTTCAGTCGGGCATGGTCATAAACCGGAATTTGCGATGCTCCTCGTTGTAATCCTTCAATAGAGCTTAGTTTGAGCTGGCAAGGAGAATCGTAGCAGGAATGGCAGGCGATGCAGCGCGAATCAAGAATAGGTTTAACATCTTTGTAAAATGAAACTGAAGGCAATGCTTCAATCTGTTCGATTTCATCTTTGGAAAAAGCCGGGTGTTTTGCCAAGGAGTCGGTATCAGTACTTAAAATAGAAATGTCGGATTTAAAAGCAGTAAAACCGCTGATGATCAGAATGATCAATAAAAATACAGTGGTTCTTACAGACAACAATTTACTCATGGGTTTTTAATTTATTATTTTGTGATTGCACGAAGCTTTATTTACTGATCAGTTATAGTAAAAATATACTGTTTACGGTCAAAAATACCTCACTACATTCATAACAATCAATTTACATTCAGTATGTTACAGAATGTCAAAAGTGCATTTTTCAGCGTAAACAGTATATATCCTTATAAAAAAAGTGGATTTGTGCGACCAGTATTATTACTGCTTTTTACTAACTGTGCCGGGTTATTTTTTTTGAATGACTTTCACCTTTATTAAGTTATTGAAACTGTTGGTCATTGATGTTATTTCATACCTTCAGGTAATTTTGCCCCATCCAGTTTTGCGCCCGTTAAATTGGCACTTTCCAGTTTCGCTTCTGACAGGTCAGCGCCGGAAAGATCAGCTCCGCTTAAATCCGCGCCTCTTAAATCAACACGATAAAGGTTAGCATTTCTGAGGTTGGCATTATTTAACTTTGCGAAACGCATTAAGCCCCGGCTGAAACTACTGCCAGATAAATTGGCTCCTGTCAGGTTTGCATTATTCATGGTAACGCGCATCAACCCCATAGGCTGGTTTTTCATATCAGCACCCCAATCAACGTTAGTAATGTTGGCATTGGTCAGGTTCGCCTTATCCAAGGTAGCAATAACGCGGCTGCCCCTTAAATCTGTATCGGATAAATCAGCGCCTTTTAGATAAACGCCAAAAATGCTGACATTTTTTAAATTAGCACCTTTAAGATTAGTCCCGGTCATGACTGTCAAATCCAGAATCAGCCCCTCAAGATTACTTCGGCTTAAATTGGCCTTTCTCAAATCAGCGCCCCAGAGATTGGCTTTTCTCAAATCAAGACCGGATAGGTCGACGCCTTTTAAATCTTTTTTACGCAAATTGGCTGGATTTTCTTTGGTGGCATTTTTAAGTAGTTCGATAACCTGTTCTCGTGTCAGGTCAGCACAGAAAGCATTGGCGCTAAACAGCAAAAAAACAATTGGGAGGAAACTGAGTTTCATTTTCAAAATTGATACCTCGTTATAAAGTAGGGGGGATATTTTATTCATAACTCATCCGGATCAAATGCATCAACACTGATTGCAGAATTTCTTGCTTGTTCGGCAGATTTTATCAACTCCGCTTCTTTTTTAGTGATAATTTTTTTGGCTATTGCATCTTCAATCAGGCTGGCGCTATTTTTATCAAGCCGTTTATGTCGTTGTGCCTGCCGTAATTTGGCTTCAACAGGCGCAGCGGCAAGTACCGCTTTAAAGGCTATTTCAATCCGCCCGGTCGCATCATCTGGGTTTTCATTGATATAAATACCCCGCGTTAACCGATCCCGAGTTGCTGATTGTGAAAGCAGCACTGTGGCGGTTTGATGTAATAATGAATCATTAGGCGGTTTGCAGTGTCTGCCCAGCGGAAACATAATAAATTTCAGACTCCACGCTAACGGCTGTATAGGTAGTTTATCAAAAATGGCCAGTAGGGATTGTTGTGCAGTAAAAAGGGTTTGTTGACAAGCCCAGTCCAGCAATGCCTGGTCTTGTTCCGGGCAACCTTGATCCTGATAGTGTTTCAGGACACATGAACAAAGATAAAGATGGCTCAAAACGTCTGCAAAAAGTCCGGAGATTCGTTCCTTGCGTTTAAGTGTTCCGCCCAAAAATAACAAAGCATAATCTGCAAGTAGTGCAAAATTTGCGCTTAACCGGGTAATTTTTCGGTAATAACGTGTCGTCGTATGATTTCCAGGGGTAATGACGCAACAGGCATTTGTGAGGCCATACCACATGTTGGCAGACAGATTGCGAATAATAAAGCCAATATGTTGAAAAAGCACTTGGTCAAATTGTTGTAAAGCCTGATTCCGATCAGTATTTTGCAGGGCATCCATTTCTTTTTGAATGAAGGGGTGGCAGCGTATTGCACCCTGACCAAAAATCATCATGGTACGGGTCAGAATATTTGCACCTTCCACCGTAATACTGACTGGAATGACCTGATACATCCTGCCCAGATAATTATGTGGTCCTAGACAAATACCTGAACCACCTTGAATATCCATGCCATCATTAACCACACGCCGCATTCTTTCAGTTAATTCATATTTGAGAATGGCGGAAATCACAGAAGGTTTTTCTCCTTGATCCAGCGCAGCAGCGGTGACTTTTCTGGCAGCATCCAGGATATAGGTTTCTCCGGCAATCCTTGCCAACGGTTCTTCAATTCCTTCAAATTCTCCAATTGGAAGGTTAAATTGTCTGCGGATTCGCGCATACGCTCCGGTATTTCGGCAAGTTAGTTTACTGGCGCCTACACTCAACGCAGGTAATGAAATAGCCCGTCCTGTCGCTAACGATTGCATCAACATTTTCCAGCCGTTGCCGGCTTGCTCGACACCGCCAATAATCCAGTCCATCGGTATAAAAACATCTCTTCCCCAATTGGGACCATTTTGAAATGCTGAATCCAAAGGGAAATGACGTTTTCCAATGGAAACACCGGGTGTTTTTGCCGGAATCAGTGCAACAGTAATTCCAATGTCTTCTTGTTTACCGATTAAATGCTCAGGGTCATAGAGTTTGAAAGCCAACCCAATAACAGTTGCCACAGGGCCAAGGGTAATATAGCGTTTTTCCCAATTGAGACGAATACCCAGCACTTTTTCATGATCTTCGAATTTTTCGTAACAAACAATTCCTGTATCGGGCATGGCGCCGGCATCGCTTCCGGCTTGCGGCCCTGTCAATGCAAAACAAGGGATTTCTTCGCCTGTTGCAAGGCGTGGTAAATAGTGATTTTTTTGGTCTTCAGTACCGTAGGCCAATAATAATTTAGCCGGGCCCAGTGAATTGGGCACCATCACGGTAACCGCCGCGGTACTACTCCGGCTGGCAATTTTCATAACAATTTCCGAATGGGCAAATTCGGAAAATTCCAGACCGCCATATTGTTTGGGGATAATAATGCCGCAGAAACGGTGTTTTTTAATGAAGTCCCAGACTTCAGGCGGCAGATCCTGACGGTTATGGGTAATATCCCAATCATCGAGCATAGTGCATAATGTTTCGACCGGGCCATCAATAAATGCTTGTTCTTCCTTGCTGAGTTTGGCGGGTGGTAAATCAGTAAGAACCTGCCAGTCCGGTTGCCCGGAAAATAACTCAGCATCCCACCAGGTATTCCCGGCTTCCAGTGCTTCACGTTCCGTTTGAGACATTTTGGGTAATGCCTGCTGCATTTTTTTGAAAATGGGTTGAGAAAGATATTGTCTTCGCAGATTGAAATTATTCAGGGAGATAAAGCCCAATAATATGATTATCCAAAATAAAAAATACAGGCCTGAAAAATCGCCAAGCAACAGGTATAGAACAAACAAACCTATAAATGTGTAGGTTGTCTGTAGCAAGGAAACCTGCCGGTAGGCAAGTATCAGTCCAACAATCAGTAATAAAATAAACCAGGCCATAAGATCACTCCTTCAATTAATTTCTCAGCGGTTTTCCCGTTTTTAGCATGTGTTCCAATCGAGCGACAGTACCGGGTTGTTTGACTAAATGTAAAAATGCTTCGAGCTCCAGGTCAAGAATATCTTGTTCAGTCAGTGGCGTAGTGATATCGCAATCGCCCCCGCTCAAAACAAAAGCCAGTTGTTCTGAAACTTCCAGATCATAGTCGCTGATTTTCCCAATAGCATGAAAGGCTTTGGTTGCCATGGTCAATAATATTTTGGCAGTTTTGCCTGGCAGCTTGTATTCAAAAGGTTCAGGTGGCGAATAATGGTTACAAAGAGATTGCGCTATGGCTTTGGCATCGGTCAATAACCGATCCTTATTCATGCTGATGCCATCATCCTGATTCAAAAACAACAATCGCTTAGCTTCAAATGCAGATTGAGAAACCTTGGCCATGCCAATAGTTTCAAATGCCTTGGAAATGGGGGGGATTGGACCGCCAAAACGTTTGGGATTTTGCATTTGTCGGAGCAGATATTCCTTGCAGCCACCCCAGCCGGGTATCAAACCCACGCCTACTTCAACCAAACCGGTATAGAGTTCTGCATGCGCTTGTATGGCATCACAATGCAGCAATATTTCGCAGCCTCCGCCCAGAGCTAATCCAGATGGTGCAGCGACAACAGGGAAGGGCGCATATTTTAGTGCTTGGTAGGTCTGTTGCCCTTGCCGAATCAGATTAGTTACTGCCTGCCAGTTTTGTTCCTGCAAAGCTATCATCAATAATCCAAGATTGGCGCCAGCAGAAAAATTATCAGCTTCATTATGAATAATCAGCGCTGCAAATTCCTGTTTAACCTTATCGATACTCTGCTGGATTAATGCCATACTGTCCATGTCCAGAGTATTCATTTTGCTATGGAATTCAAGACAGGCAAGACCATCACCAAGATCCCACAAACTAGCTGAGGAATTGTTTAAAATAGCTGAGGATTTAAGTTTTATGTCTGAAAGGGTAATTACTCCGGGTTTTTTAGGAACCGGCCGATAGTTTCCTGACAAATCAAGATAGAGTCTTTCGCCGTCACTGATCTTATAAATATTTCCAGGTTTTTCCAAAAATTTCGGGATCGAAAAGCCATCTTTTTGGGCTTTTTCGATAAACCATTCTTTACCAATCTGGTCAAGCAGTTCAAAAGGCCCTTGTTGCCAGTTAAACCCCAAGCGTATGGCCTTGTCGATAGCAACTGGATCATCAGCAATTTCCGGAATCAGGCTGGCCGCATAAAGAATGGTTTTGGCCATTACCTGCCAGGCAAATTGGCCGGTTTTGTCATTAAATTCAAACAAGCCTTGAATGCCCTTTTTGTGGGCAGCTTTGACACTATCCAGTTTGACTTTGGTGCTGGGTGAATATTCGCCGCTGATAAGATCAATAGATTCCTTGATGCGTTGACCGTGTTGTTTGTTCAAACGATAAAATCCGCCTTTCCCTTTGCGGCCGGTATAACCATCCGCAATCATTTTTGTAAGCAGTGGCGGAATAGTATTGATTTGATGGAAAGCATCCTCTGGCGGTAATGCCTGTTCCATACTTTTCATGATATGCGGCATCAAATCCAGACCCACCAGATCCAGCAATCCGAAAATGCCAGTTTTAGGAATTCCAAAAGGAGCGCTGATGACTGCATCAGCTTCTTCAACCGTCAAGCCAAGCTTGATTGCTTCTAATAGACCGCACTGAATCCAGTAAATACCAATTCGATTCGCAATGAATCCCGGCGTGTCTTTGCACTGAACGCAACCTTTGCCAAGTTTAACATCGGCAAATTCACTGACTGTTTCCAGCAGCTCAGGCCTTATAGTTGAATCTGCAACAAGTTCGAGCAAACGCATATACCGAGGTGGATTGAAAAAATGGCTAATCAGGAATTGCTGCTTGAAACCGTCCGGCATTCCTTTACTTAACAACTTCAGTGGCAGGGTTGAGGTATTAGAGGAGATAATAGTGTCCGGACTACAAACATCAATTAGTTTCCGATACAAAGATTGTTTCAGTGTTGGATCTTCAATAATTGCCTCAATGACCCAGTCTACATCAGCTAACCAGTCCAGATTATCATCAATATTGCCTGGAGTAATTAGCCGGGCATTTTTCTTGTCCATCAAAGCCGGGGGCGAAGATTTGAGTAAATGTTTAATGGCGGTTTCTGCAATAATATTTCTATTGCTCGAATTTTCAGGAACGATATCCAGTAAATAAACGGGCGTACCGGTGTTGCTGAAATGAGCGGCAATACCGGCGCCCATAACTCCGGCGCCAATAACCGCGACTTTGTTAATACTCATGACACAGCCTCCAGAATCGTTGCGATACCTTGACCTCCACCAATACATTGAGTTGCCAAAGCATAT
This sequence comes from uncultured Methylomonas sp., assembly GCA_964530345.1. Lineage (GTDB taxonomy): Bacteria > Pseudomonadota > Gammaproteobacteria > Methylococcales > Methylomonadaceae > JALSJK01. The sequence goes on along the minus strand of CAZGYJ010000017.1, from coordinate 16,672 downwards.
TGCTTTTGTTCCCGCTTCAGCAAGCTGGCAGCTTTTCCTGTAATTCTGGCGCCGGTAGCGCCCAATGGATGTCCTAAAGCAATTGCACCGCCATCAAGATTCAATTTTTGCTCAGGAATAGGAAGATCTTTGAGGACCGCCAAAGATTGAGCAGAAAATGCCTCATTAAGTTCGACAATATCAATATCATCGAGTTTTAAACTGGCTCTTTGTAAAGCTTTTTGTGTGGCTTTTACAGGTCCGATTCCCATGATTTCCGGTTCACAAGCAGAAACGGCGATGGATTTGATTCGGGCCAGTTTTTCAAAACCATACTTGTCTGCATAGTTCTCGCTGCAAACGAGTACTGCGGCAGCGCCATCTGTTAATGGTGACGAAGTGCCTGCCGTTACACTGCCATCTGCTTTAAAGGCGGGTTTTAATTCACTCAATGATTGGAGATTACAATCTGCACGAATGCATTCATCCTGGGAAACTGTTTGCCCTTTTGGGGTATTAATTGCGACAATTTCATCGGTGAAATGACCTTGCTGTTGGGCTTGCCAGGCTTTTTGATGGCTATTAACGGCAAATTGTTCTTGAGATTGCCGATCAATTTGATATTTAGCTGCCAGGTTTTCGGCTGTATCACCCATGCTGATATAGGCCTGGGGATACGATTGATATAAATTCGGGTTCGGCATCATATTAAAACCGCCCATTGGTACTCGGGTCATGGACTCAAGACCTGCGCAAATAAATACTTCACCCGCATCCATTTGGATAGCGCCGGCGGCATTGTGAATGGCTTGCATGGAAGAACCACAGAAACGGTTGATAGTTGTTCCTGCAACTGAGATAGGCAGTTCAGCCAAATGGACGAGTAATCGTGCCAGGTTCAATCCCTGTTCGCCTTCAGGAAATGCACATCCGAGTATTAAATCTTCAATATCATTAACTTCTACTCCGGTTTGTTTTACTAAACCTTGAACAACTTGCGCAGCCAAGTCATCTGCTCTGACGGAAATTAACGAGCCTTTATTGGCTGGTGTTAAGGGTGATCTGCAATAACCCGCAATGACTACATTTTTCATGGTGCTACCCCTGTGTTGTTTGATAATCCTGCAATTCAATCAAATTGTCATTTTTTGACGAAGATAAACCTT